>DATACE010000302.1:0-18512 GCA_036259215.1 Burkholderiales bacterium
GCACCGCTACAGCGAGCTGACCGCCGCCGCGGCGCTGGGCGTGGCGCTGCGCCTGCCCAACGCCAGCCTCGAGCCGCGGCCGACGAGCGCGCGCGGTCGCGAGCGCTGCGACTGGCCTTGGCGCGGGTCCTACATCGCGTACTCGGGCGAGGCCATGCCCTGCTGCATGGTGGCCACGCCCGACCGCAAAAATTTCGGCAGCATGACGCGCGAAGGCGTGGCGCGGATATGGAACAATGACGCCTATCGGCAATTCCGCGAGCAGCTCGAGTCCGGCGAGCCGCCGGAGGTGTGCCGCGGCTGCGCCGTCTATCACGGAAAGTTTTGAAAGTGATCGTCGTAACGCCGCATCTGGGCGATGCGGTGCTGGGATGTACCGACCTGCTGGCTGGGCATGCGGGCGCGGTGGTGGTTAGCGTGTTCGCCGGGATTCCTTCGAACGCCTACGTGGTGCCCGAATGGGACGCGGCCTGCGGCTTCTCCAGCCCGCGCCAGGCGGTCAGCGCGCGCCGGCGCGAGGACCGCGCCGCGCTGGAAGTGCTGGACGCCGAGCCGTGCTGGCTGGCGTTCCCGGACAGCCAATACCGGCGTACCGCGACCTTGGAGGAGATCGCCGTGCGCCTTGCGCGCGCGCTGCGCCGCCACCGGCCGGACGCCGTGGCCATTCCGCTCGGCCTGCTGCCCGGCGACCATGCCCTCGCGCACGCCGCGGCGCTGCGTCTCACCCGGCACATGCGCTGCGACTGGATTGCCTACGACGACGCGCCGCCCTTCCAGCAGGGCTACGGGATCGAGGAGCGCCTGGCGCTGCTGCGCGCCGAGCCGCTGCCGGTCGACGAGAATCCTTACCTGAAGCGGCGCGCCGCCGAGTGCTACGAGAGCCTGGCGCGCGGCTTCGCTAGAGCGGGGCGCGAGCTGCGCTCGTGGCTCGCGGCGCCGGAGCGCTACTGGCGGCTTTCGCCGTGAGCTGGCGCTCGAAGTAGTCGATCGTCGCCCCCAGCCCCTGGCGCAGCGGCACCTTCGGCTCCCAGCCGAGCATGGCCCTGGCGAGCTGGATGTCCGGGCAGCGCCGCACCGGATCGTCGGAAGGCAGCGGCTCGAACACGATTGTGCTTTTCGAGCCCGTCAATTCAATAATCAATTCGGCGAGCTCGAGAACCGTGCACTCGTGCGGGTTGCCGATGTTCACCGGTCCCGTAAAGTCCTCGTCCGTGTCCATCAGCCGCAGGAAAGCCTCGACCGTGTCGCTCACGTAGCAGAACGAGCGGGTTTGCCGGCCCTTGCCGTAGATCGTGATCGGCTCGCCCTTGAGCGCCTGCACGATGAAGTTTGACACCACCCGGCCGTCGTTCGGATGCATACGCGGTCCGTAGGTGTTGAAAATGCGCGCCACCTTGATGGCGAGGCGGTGCTGGCGCCGGTAGTCGAAGAACAGGGTCTCGGCGCAGCGCTTGCCCTCGTCGTAGCACGAGCGCGCCCCGACCGGGTTCACGTGCCCCCAGTAGTTTTCCTTCTGCGGGTGCACGTGCGGATCGCCGTACACCTCGCTGGTCGAGGCCTGGAAAATGCGCGCCTTCACCCGCTTGGCGAGCCCCAGCATGTTGATCGCGCCGTGCACGCTGGTCTTGGTGGTCTGCACCGGGTCGAACTGGTAGTGCACCGGGGACGCCGGGCAGGCAAGGTTCCATATCTCGTCGACCTCCACGTATAGCGGGAAGGTGACGTCGTGGCGCATCAGCTCGAAATGGGTTTGGCCCAGCAGCGACGCGATGTTGTCCTTGGTGCCGGTGTAGAAGTTGTCCACGCACAGCACGTCGCGTCCTTGGGCGAGCAGCCGCTCGCAAAGGTGGGACCCCAGGAACCCTGCGCCGCCGGTGACCAGCGCTCGCCTACGCGACGTGTCTCTCATGCCTCGACCCCGTGACTTCCAGAAATGCTTCGTTCCAGGCGGCGACGAAGCGCTCGATGCCGAAGCGCTCCAGCGCCGTGCGCCGCGCCGCCTCGCCGAGCGCCCGTGCAAGATCTTCATCCGCGAGCAAAAGCTGCATGCGCCGCGTGAGCTTGTCCGCATCCGTGTCGATGAAGCCGTTCACGCCGTCCCGGATCACGGTCACCATTTCGGTGGTGGCGAGGGCCACCACCGGCAAGCCGACCATCATCGACTCGATCACTGCGAGCCCCATGCTGGTGTAGCGGATGGGGTTGAACAGGAACCGGTAGCGCGCGGCGAACGCGGGCAGCTCGGCGTGCAGCACTTCGCCCACGCCGCCGGCTTCCTGCGCGCCCATGCCCGCCAGGTCCAGCGGCACCTCGCGCCGGGCCTTCTCGAAGACGTCGAAACCGAGCCTGCGACCGCGCCGGGCGATGTGGTTGATCACCACCAGGCCCCGGGCGAGCTCTCCCGTGTAGCGGGCTTTGGGCGCGATGACGCCATGGTCGATGACGCGCGTGGGCGCGTTGCCGTTGTCCCACATCAACCGGTTGAAGGCCGTGCAGTGCACTACCAGCACCGCCGGATCGGCCACCGGATGGCGCGTGTCCACCGGGTGCTCGCGCGGCGGATCGTGCTCCAGGTAGATTTTCGGCAGGCGCTGCTGCGCCGGGGAGAGGTAGCGGTGCTGGTCCTCCAGGTATTGCGGGTCGTCCTGGAAAAGGATCAGGTCGAGCGGCTGGCGCTTCGCCTCGTCCACGGGGAGATCGTGTACGTTCGGGCCCCACGGCAGGTGCCCGGCGCGGCCCGCATAGCCCGGCGGCCGGCCGGGCTTGGACAGCACGTAGAAGTCGTGCGGCGCCTGCGTGAGGTACAGCAGGTAGGCGCCATGCGTATGCCAGGTCAGGATTTTCAGGCGGCGCATGCAGCGAGGCTCAACGCTTCATGGGTGACTTGCGCCGCGGACACGCCCAGCGCGCACGGGTGGCCGATCGGGCATTCGGCGTGGCCGCAGGGGCGGCATTCGGTCGGGTGCCACAGCACGCGGTGCAGCCGCCGGTCGAGCGGCGCCCAGCGCCGCGGGTCCGAACCGCTCGCCACGATCACGCTGGGCGCCTGCAGCGCCGCGGCGATGTGCGAGATGCCGGTGTCGTTGGCGAGGACCAGGCGCGCGCGCGCCACCAGCGCCGCCAGGCCGCCGAGCGTGGTGCGCCCGGCAAGGTCGAGGGCCGGGGAGCGCATGCATTTCCCGACGGCGCGGGTAATATCGGCTTCGTTCGCGGTGCCGGTCAACACCACCTGCAAGCCGTCTTCGGCCAGGGCGTCGGCCACCTCGGCGAAGCGCTCCGCGGGCCAGCGGCGCGAAGGCAGCTGCGAGCCGGCGTGGACGATCGCGTAGCGGCCGCGCGCCAGGCCAAAGCCGGCCGCCTCGCGCAGGTCCGCCTCGTGCAGCGGGAACTCCAGCCCGCTGCCGCAGGAGGGCACCCCGAGGCGCTCCATCAGCCGCAGGTAGCGCAGCACCTCGTGTTCGTCGTCGCGCCATTCGACATAGCGCTCCGCATCCGGGCAGTACTGCCCGGGGCGATAGAACCCGGCGGTGTGGCGTGCGCCCATCAGCACGGTGAGCGGATTGGTGATCTCGCCGCTGCCGTGCATCTGCACCGCGAGGTCGAAGCCCATCGCCTTGGTGCGCCGGAAGAATTCCGGGATGGCGGCGGTGTCGGCGGGCCGTTCGGGCAGCCCCGGAAAACCCGGGAACTCGGCGAAGTCGTAGAGGTAGCGGCGAAAGCGCGCGGCCAGCTCGCGTGCCCACGGCAGGCCGACCAGCGTAATGCGCGCCGCCGGGTATTCCGCGCTCAGCGCGCGAAAGGCCGGCACGGCGCACAGCATGTCGCCGAGCTGCAGCGCGCGCAGCAGGGCAATCCTCATTTTTCCAGCACGAAAGGGCCGATCACCAGCGCATCCATCGGCGAGGTCCAGAAGCACTCGACCGCATCGCGCGGCGTGCACACAACCGGCTCGCTGCGGGTGTTGAACGAGGTATTTACCAGCACCGGCACGCCGGTGCGCTGCTGGAACGCCTTGATGAGGTCGTAGTACAGCGCGTTCTGGCGCCGGTTGATGGTCTGGATGCGCGCGGTGCCGTCCACGTGGCGCACCGCCGGGATGCGCGCGGCCTTGTCCGGGGCCACTTCGTAGACGAACAGCATGAAGGGGGACACCTCCGCGCGTACGAACCAGCGCGCCGCTTCCTCCTCCAGCACCACCGGCGCCACCGGGCGGAAGTCCTCACGGTCCTTGATCTCATTCAGGCGCTGCTGCATGTCGGGCGACAGCGGCGAGGCCAGGATGGAGCGCCCGCCCAGCGCGCGCGGGCCGAACTCCATGCGTCCCTGGAACCAGCCGATGATCTTGTCCTGCGCGAGCAGCGCGGCGGTATCGGCGGCGATATCGTCAAGCCGGCGGTAGCGGATCTTGCCGCGCTGCAGGAAAGCCTCGATCTCCTCGGCCGGATACTCCGGGCCGAAGAAGGCATGTTCCATGGTCCAGCTCTTGGATCCGCGGTTCTGGAAATCGGTCCACAACGCCGCGCCCAGCGCGGTGCCGGCATCGCCGGCGGCGGGCTGCACCCATACCTTGCGGAACAGGCCCGCGTCGCGGATGCGCGCGTTCATCACGCAATTCAGCGCGACGCCGCCGGCCATGCACAGGTGCTCGGCGCCGGTGCGCTCTTTCAGCCAGGCGGCAAGCTGGATCGCCGACTCCTCCAGCACGAGCTGCAGCGAGCGGGCGATGTCGAAGTGCTTTTTCTCCATCGGCCCGCCGCGCTGCCGCGGCGGACCGAAGGCCTCGCCCAGGTTCAAGGGGGCGATCTCGTAGGTGCCGCCGGAGCCGAAGGTGATGGCGTCCCTGAAAACCCCCGCATGCACCGGCTCGCCGTAGGAGGCGAGCGCCATCACCTTGTATTCGTCCGACGAGTGCAGAAACCCGAGATAGTCGGTGACCTGCTCGTAGAGCAGGCCGAGCGAATGCGGCATCTGCACCTGCCCGATGCGCCGGTAGCCATCGCCGGAAAAGTGGCCGTAGCTCGTGGTGGCGAGCTCGCCGCGGCCGTCCAGGGTCATCACCGCCGACTCGTCGAACGGCGCGGCGAGGAACGCGCTCGCCTCGTGCGCGAGGTGGTGCTCGACGAAGTGCCAGCGCCAGTGCCGCTCGCTCTTGGCCTTCGTGAACCGCTTGCGGATGTGGTGCGGCGCGCCGTCGATGAGTTGGCGCTCGGCGTTCATTACGTAGGCGAGCTCGAGCGGCTCCCACGGCGAAACCCAGGATTGCTTGGCCGGATAGGCGCTCGGTTGGAGGGGCAGAGCAATGGATTCGCCGTGCTCGTGGTTCTTCAGCAACAGCTTCGGATTGAAGGAGTAGGCGATGTGGTCGACGTCGGCGAGCTCGATGCCCGCGGTGGCGAGGCAGTAGTCCACCGCGTGGTAGGGCAGCTCCCAGGTGGTGAACGGCAGGGGCCGCTTGCCGTGCTTGATGCGCGTGAAGCGTTCCTCCTCGGCGGCAGCGACCACGCGGCCGTCCTCGACCAGGCAGGCGGCCGAGTCGTGGTACACGGCGTTGATTCCCAGCGTCCTCATTGCAAAAGCTCCATGGCGGCGGCGGCCACGCGCTCGGGGGGCACACGCTTCAGGCAGTCGTGGTGTCCGGCCGGGCACACGCTCTTGTAGCAATTGCGGCACGGCACGTCGTGGTAGAGCACGCGGCTTTTCACCTGCCAGGGCGTGTGCTGCGGGTTGGTAAGCGCATAGAGGTCGACCACCGGCGTGTCCACCGCGGCGGCGATATGCGCGGGGCCGGTGTTATTGGAAATGAGCACGTCTGCCTCGTCGATGAGCGCGGCGAGCTCGGCGAGATTCAGCCTTCCGACCAGCGACATCGAGGCGTGCCGCATGGCGGCCTGGATGCCGCGCACCAGCTCGGTTTCCCCGGCGTCGCCGGTGAACACTGCCTGGCAGGCGGTTTCCTCGATCACCAGGTCGGCCGCGAGCGCGTACTGCTCCGGCGGATAGCGCCGCGAGGCGGCAGTCGCGCCCGGGTGCACCACCACGAGCGGCCGGCTGCGCGCCGGGAACAGCGCTCTCACCCCGGCGCGCGCCGCGGGCGGCACGGCAAGCGACAGGCGCTCGTTGGCGGTGCGCGCCCCGACCGCGGCCACCAGGTCGAGCTGGCGCTGCACCTCGTGGCGGATGGTCGAGGCGGGCTCGGGATCCGGCACCCAATCGCTGAGGAGCTGGTAAGGATTCTCGTGGCAATGGGCCAGGCGCAGCGGAATGCCGGCGAGGTAGGTCATGTAGGCCGCCGGCAGCGGGCTCTGGCTATAGACGGTAAAAATCACCGCGGCGTCGAAACGCTCTGCCTTAAGCCGCCGGATCAAAGCTTCGTCTTCGCGCGGCGCGGTCGGCTTCATCCACGGCGCGCTGAAAATGATGCTCGCGTCGATCTCGGGAACCAGCTTCGCGACCATCGCGCCCGACGCAGACGTGAGCAGCGTCACCCGGCAGTCGAAAGATTCCCGGCACGCGCGGATCGCCGGCGTGGTCATGAGCACATCGCCGATGCTGTCCAGCCGCACGCACAAAAGCTTGCGCACCTTGCCCCAGGTCATGCCGCCCCGGTGATGATGGCCGCTGCCGCGGGAAGGTCGCGAACGATGTAGTCCGGGCGGCGATCCTCGCCCGTGCGCCACTGCGTTTCGTTGCCGTTGTCGAGCAGGATGGTGCGGCACCCGGCACGCCGCCCGGCTTCCACGTCGTCCAGGATATCGCCCACCATCCAGGACGCCTCCAGCACGACCCCGTGCTCGCGCGCCGCGCGCTCCAGCATCCCCGGCGCGGGCTTCCTGCACCGGCATCCCGCCTCGGGCAGGTGCGGACAATAGTAGAACCCGTCGAGGGCCGGCAGCAGAGCGCGCAGCTTCGCTTCGACTTTTCGCAATTCGCTTTCTTCGAAATACCCGAGCGCGGCGCCCGGCTGGTTCGACACGACGATGACCCGATATTGCTTGGAACGAAGTTGCGAAACGCACCTTTGTGCGCCATCGGCAAGCGCGATGCGTTCCGGGTCGACGTTGTACGGGACGTTCTCGACCAGCGTGCCGTCCTTGTCGATGAAAACCGCTTTCATGGCCGCCAGCCGGCGCAGAACGAAAAACAGGGACAGACCACGTTTTCCGGGCAATTCGGGCTCTGACCCCGATTGGGAAATCGGGCTCTGACCCCGATTAGGGTTGCGTTCATGGCCAAGAGCTCTCGCGCATGGGGATGACCATGACTTCCGGGATCACGGTCTCGTCGGGGAGCGTTAGGAGGAAGCGGATGGTGGCGGCGACGTTGGCGGGGTCCTGCAGCACCCCGGGATCGATGTCGGGGAAGCGGTCGAGGAGGAACGGGGTGCGCATGCCGCCGGCCACGACGGCGCTTACCTTGATGCGGTGCGGGCGCAGCTCGGCGTGCAGGGCGTGCGACAGGCCGAGCAGCCCCCATTTGCTCGCGTGGTAGGCACTGGCGTTGGGCCAGGCGCGCTTGGCCGCGGTGGAGGCGATGTTGACGATGTGGCCGCCGTTGCCCTGGGCCTTCATGCGCGCCGCGGCGTGCTTGGAGAGCAGAAACGGCGCGCGCAGGTTGACGTTGATCACCGCGTCCCACTGCGCGGTGGCGAGCTCCTCGATCGGCACGGTGAAATCCACCGCGGCGTTGTTCACCAGCACGTCCAGGCGCCCGACGGCGTCGAGCGCCGCGGCGATCTCGGCTTCCTGCGTGACGTCCAGGCGCATGGCGCGGCCGCGCACGCTCTCGGCGACCGTCTTCGCGCCCGCCTCGTTCAGGTCCGCGACGACCAGCTCGGCGCCGCCGCGCGCGAGCTCGCGGCAGATGGCCGCGCCCAGGCCGCGCGCGCCGCCCGTGACGAGCACCACCTTGCCTTCAAGCGACATGGCGTTCGGTGTTGGCGGCGACCGCCTGATAGAGCACGTCGATGGAGCGGGTCACCTTGGTCCAGGTGAACTGCTCGTGGACGCGGTCGATGGCGTTGCGGCCGAGCTCCTTGCGATGGTCGGCATCCGCGCACATGCGCGCGAGGCTCGCGGCGAGGCGATCCGGATCCTTGGGCGGCACCAGGTGCCCGGTGAACCCGTCGGCGACGCTGTAGCGGATGCCGCCCACGTCGGCGCCGGCCACCGGCGTGCCGCAGGCCATCGACTCCAGCGGCGTAATGCCGAAAGGCTCGTACCACGGCGTGGTCACGAAAACATCGGCGGCGCTGTAGTAAAGCTTCAGGAACTCGCGGCTGCGCCGGCCGGTGAACATCACCCGGTCGGCGACGCCTTCCTCGGTAGCGATGTCCTTGAGCCGCCCGATCTCGGGCGTGAGCACCGGGCAGGGCAGGTCCGAGTTGCCGCCGACTACCAGGAGGCGCGCGGCGATGCGGTGCTCGCGCGCCAGGCGCCCCAGCGCGCGAATGGCGTTGTCGACGCCCTTGCGCGGCACCAGGCGCCCGATGTTGAGCAGAATGCGCTCCCTGGTATCCAGGCCCAGCGCGCGGCGCGCGAACGGGCGCGCGATCGGCCAGAACTCCGCCTTGTCGAAGCCGCAGGGAATGACGCACACCTTGCGCCGGTCGGCGTTGTAGAGGCGCGTCAGGTCCTCTTCGTCCTGCGGGCACTCGGCGATGATCGCATCGGCCTGGGCGATGGCGGCGTCCTCGATCTCCATGCGCTCGGCGGGGAACTGGTCCGCCTCGCTCTGGTGCAGCCGCCGCACGCGACCAAGGGCGTGAAAGGTCACCACAAACGGGACGCCGAGACTGCGCTTGAGCTCCATCGCCGCGAGCGCGGACATGAAGAAGTTTGCGTGCGCCGCCATGTAGCCGCGCGCGCGTGCGAAGTCGCGCACGTAGCGACAGAAGTCGTCCATCAGCGGGAGCAGATCTTCCTTGCGCACGTATTGTGCAGGGCCGGCCGGCACGTGCACCACGCGCACGCGCGGCTGCCAATCCAGCACCTCAGGCAGATTGGGGGCGTCGCGGCGCGTGAAGACGTCCACGTTGTAGCCCAGGCGCGCGAGGTGGCTCGCCACCTGCGCTACGTAAATGTTCTGTCCGCCGCTGTCCACGCCGCCCGCCGATGCGAGGGGCGATGCGTGTTCGCTGATAAGCGCAACTCTTCGGGTCAAGGCACCACCTCCGGTCCATGGCGGAGAGCAAGTGCCGTACCAAGTGCGCTACGCGAACGCGAACCTGGACTTGCGAACGCGAACCGGCGCGCGCGTCCGAGAACGCACTTTACTTCATGAGTGAACTAAGCAGCTTTGCGCTGCTCGCGCTCGAAGCGCTCGCCGCGGGCCACCATGCCGGCGAGGCAGTACAGCTCTTCGGACAGCACTTCGAGCACGTCGTCGGCGCTCAGGATGCCGACCAGCGTGCCCGAGCCGTCGATCACCGGCAGGCGCCGCACGCCCTGCGCGCGCATCAGCGCCACCGCGCGGCCCAGGCCGTCGGTATCGCGCACGCACACCAGCTCGGCGGGCATCAGCGCTTCGACGTTGCGCTTCTCGGCATCCAGGCCCAGCGCGACTACGCTCACGGCGATGTCGCGGTCGGTGACGATGCCGACCGGGAAGTAGCGGCCGTTGCGCTCGTCGGCCACGACCACACTGCCCACATGGTGTTCGCGCATGAGGCGCGCGGCCTGGGCGACGCTTTCGTTCCTTCTGGCAAACACTACCTCGCGGCTGCAAATTTCGCCCACGCCCATGGCGCTACTCCCGGTTGGATGGCTGACTACTGGGCGACAGGCGGCGCGGGGACGAAGTTCCCCTGGGGTCAATGCCGCGGGGCGCGCGGCTCGCCGGCGGGCCGACCGGTGAGCCATTGCACCGCTTGGCTGCGCTCGCGAAAGACACGCGCGGCGATCCCGCTTCGCCGGGCCACGCGCTCGGCGGCACCGTAAAGCGCGTAGGCGCCGGGCGAGGGGGCGAGCAGCGCCAGCCGGAGATGCCCGGCCGGGCCTTCGCTCGACAGCGCCTGCAATGCCTGCACCAGGACATCCCGTGTGGTGGCGTCGCCGTCCTCGCTGACGATCAGCACGCGCTCGATGCGGTGCGTCGTGCAAAGCTCCAGCAACTCGCGGTAGCAGTCGAGCAGGGTGTGCGAGGGCGCGGGACCGATGCGTGCCTGAACGAACTCGCCGGCGTCCTGCAGGGTGCAGCTCAAGGCAGCAGCTGCCCTCCGGTGGCCCCGTACACCATGCCGGTGACGTAGCTCGATTCGGTGCTCGCGAGCAGCACGTAGATCGGCGCCATCTCGAAAGGCTGCGCCGGGCGCTTGAGCGGCGTGCTTTCGCCGAAGTGCTCGGTCTGCATGTGGCTCGCCGGGATGAGCGGTGTCCATACCGGGCCGGGCGCGACCGCGTTGACGCGGATGCCGCGCTCGGCCAGCTCCTGCGAGAGGCCCTTGGTGAAATTCGCCACCGCGGCCTTGCTCGCCGCGTAGTGCAGCAGGTGCGGCTTGGGCTGGTAAGCCTGGATGGAAGTGGTGTTGATGATGGCGCTGCCCGGCGGCATCTGCGGGATGGCCGCCTGGCACAGGTAGAACATGGCGTAGACATTGGTGCGGAACACGCGATCGATCTCTTCCGGCGGCATCTCGAGGATGCTCGATTGCGTCATCTGGAAGGCGGCGTTGTTGACCAGGATGTCCAGGCCGCCGAATTCCCGCACCACGCCGGCGACCAGGTCGCGGCAGGTACCGGGGTCGCGGATGTCCCCGGGAATGGCGAGGCAGCGCCGGCCCGAGGCTTCGATCGCGCGCAGCGCTTCTCGTGCATCCGGCTCCTCAGCCACCGGCATGTAGTTGATCGCCACGTCGGCGCCCTCGCGCGCAAAGGCGAGCGCCACGGCGCGTCCGATGCCGCTGTCGCCGCCGGTGATGAGGGCCTTCCTGCCATTCAGCCGGTCGTGGCCGACGTAGGATGCCTCGCCATAGTCCGGCCGCGGCTGCATTTCGCGCTCGAGGCCAGGCGGCTCCTGCTGCTGCGGGGGGAAGGGCTGGGGCGTGCGTTGGGTGCGCGGGTCTTCGATGGATCGGGCCATGCTTGCGGCAACGCAAGGCCCGTGCCTTGCTGCTTGCGCGCATGGACGAAGGCGGGCTGCGCAAGCTGCGCAAGACCTTCGGGCACGCAGGGTTGCGCCCGGGGCAGCGCGAGGTGATCGACCACGTGATGGCGGGGCGCGACACGCTCGCCATCATGCCCACGGGAGCGGGCAAGTCGCTGTGCTACCAGCTGCCTGCGCTGCAGCTCAGGGGAACCACGGTGGTGGTTTCGCCGCTCATCTCGCTGATGAAGGACCAGGCCGACAAGCTGGAGGACCGCGGCGTAGAGGCGGCGGCGGTCAACAGCTCTCTGAGCGCGGGCGAGGAGCACGCTGCGATCGAGGAGATCGAGGAAAGCCAGGCGGAGTTCGTGTTTACCACTCCCGAGCGGCTTTCCGACGCCCGGTTCCTGAAGAAACTAAGGCTGAACCGCATCGATCTGTTCGTGGTCGACGAGGCGCATTGCATCTCGCAATGGGGGCATGATTTCCGTCCGGCGTTCCTCGAGCTGGGCGAAGCGGCGAGAAAGCTCGGCGATCCCACCGTGCTGGCCCTTACGGCGACCGCCACGCCGGAGGTGGTCGAGGACATCAAGCGCCAGCTGGGCCGGCCGCGCATGCGCGTGGTCAATACCGGCATCTACCGGCCCAACCTGCGCTATGCGGTGCGCCAGGTGACCAGTGAAGCCGAGAAGCGCGCCGCGCTTCTGCACGCCGTGCAGGAACACCCGGGGAGCGCCATCGTTTACGCCGCCACGGTCAAGGCCGCCGAGGGCCTGCACCGGCTGCTGCACGAGGCGGGCGAAGAGGCGCTGCTTTATCACGGCAGGCTGCGCGCGCGCGAGCGCACCGAGCGCCAGGAAGCCTTCATGAGCGGCGCGGCGCGCCTCATGGTGGCGACGAACGCTTTCGGCATGGGCATCGACAAGCAGGACATCCGCCTGGTGGTCCATGCGCAGGTGCCCGGCAGCCTGGAGGCGTATTACCAGGAGTCGGGCCGGGCCGGCCGCGACGGTCAGGACGCCTGGTGCACCCTGCTCTACGATCATCGCGACCGGCGCATCCAGCAATACTTCCTGGGCGGCCACTATCCCGATGCGGCCGAGCTGCGCGCGGTGCACGAGAAGGGCGGGGAAGGCATGCCGAAGGCACGGCTGCGGCTCATCCGGGCGCTCCTCAGGCAGGGCGGCGCGCCGGATTTCGAGGGCATCGCGCGGCGCTATCGCGAGAAGCACGACAGCGACCGGCAGAAACTCGAGCGCATGACCTCGTATGCGCATAGCGCGCAATGCCGCTGGAAAGCCTTGCTCGAGTATTTTGCCGAGCCGGGGGAGTTCTCCGCGTGCGGCCGCTGCGACAACTGCGAGCACCCGGTTTAGCGGCGCTCAGAGGGTATAGCGCTTGCAGGGTACCCGGCCATGCGCATCCACCACCTGAACTGCATTTCCACCTGCCCGCTCGGCGGCAAGCTGATGGACGGACGTACGCAGTCCATCGTGCGCCGCGGCGAGCTCGCCTGCCATTGCCTGCTGGTCGAAGCGGGCTCGTCGCTGGTGCTGGTCGATACCGGCCTCGGCCTGCGCGACGTGGCATACCCGAAAGACCGCCTGAGCGCCTTTTTCCTCGGCTTGCTCAGCCCGGCGTTCCGCGAGGAGATGACCGCGGTGCGCCAGGTGCAGCGGCTGGGCTTCGATCCGCGCGACGTGCGGCACATCGTGCTCACCCACCTCGACTTCGACCACGCCGGCGGGCTGGACGATTTTCCGCACGCCAGCGTGCACCTCATGGCGATCGAGCGCGACTACGCCGCGGCCCAGAAAACCTGGCTCGACCGCCAGCGCTTCCGGCCGCAGCAATGGTCGACGCGCGCGCAGTGGCGCGTGTATTCACCCGAGGCCGGCGAGCGCTGGTTCGGCTTCGAGCGTGTGCGCGCGCTCGAGGGCGTTCCGCCCGAGATCGTCATGGTGCCGCTGGTCGGGCACACCCATGGCCACGCCGGCGTGGCGGTGCAGCGCGGCGACCGCTGGCTGCTGCAGGCGGGAGACGCGTACTTCTACCATGCCGAGATGGACCCGGCGCGCCCGCGCTGCACGCCGGGATTGCGCTTCTACCAGTGGATGATGGAAAAGGACCGCGCCTCGCGGCTGCACAACCAGCGCCGCTTGCGCGAGCTGAACCGCGCGCATGCCGGCCAGGTGAGCGTGTTCTGCGGCCACGACATCGTGGAGTTCGAGCGCCTCTCGGGCCACTCCGCGCGCGTGCCGGCGGACGCGCTCGCCGCCCGCCGGGAGCAAAAGCTCGAGCTCGGTCTCTAGTTCGCCCGGCTCTGCAACTCGTTTCGCAGGCGCTGCGCCATCGCGAGATGCTGCTGCACGTGCGGCATGACTCGCTGCGCGTGCGCCCGCAGCTGCGGATCGGCGGCCTGCGAGGCGGCCTTTTGCAGCAGCGCCAGCGTCTCCTGGTGATCTTTCACCATCTGCTCCATATAGGCGCGGTCGAACGCCGGCCCGGACAGCGCCTCGAGCTTCTGCTTCGCCGCCTGGTGCCTGAGCTCGGGGGCCTTGGGCACCGGCATGCCCTTGGCGGCGGCCAGGCTCGCGCCCTCGTTCAGCGACTTGCTGTGCTCGTCGACCATGTGCTGGCCGTACTGGCGCACCGCGGGAGACACGGCTTTCGACGCGGCGAGCTTGCCGGTGGCGATCTCGGCGATGTCGGCCTGGGCGATGTTTTCGAAAAGCTTCACGTCCTGCCGCGGCGCCGTGCTGCCGCCGCTGGCGTCCGTGCCCATCTGCGCGCACGCGGCGAGCGCGCCGCAGGCGAGCAACGCGAGCAAGGTGGATTTCATGGCTAGGCCACCTGCGATTCGCGCAACGTGGCTTGCTGATGCCACTGGCGCACCGAGGCGAGGTGCTGGCGCTCCTCGTCGCGCGCCTGGGTAAATTGCTGCGCCATTTCGGCCTGGCCTAGCTCCTCGGCCAGCAGCACCAGCTCGTCCCAGGCGTCGTTGTCCGCGAGCTCGGCCACCAGGATCGCGTGCAGCGACTGGGCGACCGAGGTCATGGGGTCGGTCACCACCTGCATGAGGCCCATCGACTCGACGCCGGTGACGTTCGCCGCCGGCGTCTGCGCGGTCGGGTCGGCGCCCAGGTTCTGCATGCATTCCACCAGCAGCCGGAAATGCGCCGCTTCCTCCGCGCAGATATGCTCGACCTGCGCGAGAAATTCCTTCGCGGAGCCGTCGGCCTCGGCGCGGCACTTGGTGAGGAACGCTTCGTAGAGCCGCGTGCCGGTGCGCTCGAAGGCCAGGCGCTCGCCGATGCGGTCGATGAGCACGTGGGCCTTCTTTCCGGTGAGCGCCTGGGCGCCCGCCTTTAGGGCGCCCTTCGCCGTGCCGGGCGGCGGCACGGTGCCCACCGGGCCGGAAGCGTGGATGTAGGCGGTGCGCACTTCCATGATGCCGCTGTCGTTGCCGGGCGTGAACACCGCGCCCTTCGCTTCCTGCAGCATCTTCTTGGTGTCCGCCGGCGACATCTGGATGCCGGTGCGGTTCTTTCCCATCTGGGTGGCTTTTTGCATGAGGTTCCTCGGTTCCTTCAGTCCTATAAGGTTAGGCGGCCTTGCGCTGCAGCTCGGTGCCGGGCATCCACTTGTAGCCCGCGGCCACGGTGTCGGAGGGCGAGCCGTCCGCGTTGAGCTGGTCGCGGTAGGCGCGCGAGGCCTCGGTTTCCTGCGCCTTCGGCACGAAGTCGGCGCCCTTGGCGCGCAGGTCCACCTCCTGGGCGAGCACCTTGCGCACGAACTCGCGCTGGCTCGCGACGGTGATCGGGTCGGGCAGCTTCTGCGGAAGCACTTCCATCGGGTCGCGCTTCTCGTGCTTCTTGAAAAGCTCGGCGACGTAGTTCAGGTGCCCCAGCTCGTAGTCGAGGAAGCGCTCCCAGATGGCCTTGATGCGCGCATTGGGCTCCTGCGCCACGCAGCTGTGATAGGTGTAGACCTCGGTCGCCTCGTGCAGCAGCCATTTCTCCATCCAGGTCTCGTTCGGATCGATGATGCTTTCGTACTGCGTGACGTGCTGCTCCTCGATGTGCGCGATCTCGGCGTACAGCTGCCGCGCCACCGGATCGGCGTACTGCGGGCCGACGTTCTGGTAGAAATTCTGCGTCTGCTGCTCCGCGGCCATGATGGTCAGGGCGTGCAGCTTGGACAGCGGCTGCGCCTTGCTGCGGTCATAGTGGCGGCGCAGCTCGTCGGCCGGGTCGCGGTGCTCCTCGATGGTCGGCCGCCCGGGCAGGATGTCGGTGTAGCTCTGCAGGATGTTGTTGGCGTCGCGCCCTTCGAGTCGGTCCATCAGCGCCGAGTAGCGGTACATATGGTCGAAGTCCTCGAGCAGCCCGTAGCGGTAGACCTGCGCGAGGTAAGGGTCGGGCTCCTTCTGCGCCACCGCGGCGGTGATGTCGATTGCCACCTGCTCGTAGCCGATGGTGGTCTCGAGGGTGGAGTGGTCGGCGCCGAGCAGCCAGTTCACCATGGCCTGCTGGTGCGCCTCCTTGCGCCGCACCTTCGCCAGGTGCAACTGCAATTCGCGATCCGGGCACATGCGCGCGAACGAATGCGAAAAACGCATCGCTTCCATCTCGATGCCGTTCATCAGGATCACCATCACGCGGGTGTACGCGTCGTCGTCCAGCTTGCTGATTGGCTGCTGCACCATGTCGCGCCAGGTGAAGTTCTGGCGCTCGAGCGCGGTGCCCTTGGTTTCGAGCAGGGATGCCACGGAGAGATCTCCTTTCAGGGATGCACGTACGTCGCAACGCCCATACCATGCGCGCCAACCCGAGGCGCACATGCAGCATGCCTATCGCACGTTGCACTTCGGTTACGTCACCGCCCCGGTGACGAGCTCGATGAAACAGCGGCGCGGCCGCGGCTCGTGCAGCCTCTCACACCGTTAGGGCTTGCCGCGACGCGGACCGCGGCGGCCTGGTAATCCGTACCGCCACTATTGCAAGGATTACCGGCCGCCGGTCTTCGTTGGTCTATTTGTCTTTTTGTTGCTTGCCTGCCGTGCGTCCGGCGGAAGCGCGGTCGGAAAGCTGCTTGGCCATCTGCAGGTGCTTCTCGATGTCGGGCTCGGCTTTCTGGGCCATGGCCTTCAGCTCGGGGTCCTTGGCGTTCTTCGACGCCTCGCGCACCAGCTTGAGCGTCTTCTCGTGGTCCTTGACCATCTGCGACATGTAGGCGCGGTCGAACTGCTCGCCCTTCGCGTTCTGCAGCTTCTTCAGCGCGGCCTGATGCTCCTTCTTCGGCTGCTTGGGCATCTGCAGGCCTTTGGCGCTCGCCATCTGCTCCTGCTCCTGCATCATCTGTCCGTGGTCCTTCACCATGTGCTCGGCGTATTCCTTCACCTGCTCGTTGCTCGCCTGCTGCTGCGCGAGCTTGCCGGTCTCCACTTCCGCGAGGTTGGCCTGCGCCATGTCGCGGAAGTACTGCTGGTCCTGCTTGGCGAGGCTGCCGCCTTTGTCGCCTTTCTCGCCTTTCTTCTGCGCCTGCCTCTGGGTTTGCCGGTCCTTTTGCGTCTTGGCTTCCGAAGCGGAGTCGGAGGAAGCGCGCTTGTCGGCCGGGGCGGATTGCGCGAGCGCGGCCGGGGCGGCGGCGCCGAGCGCGAGCGCGACCAGGACGGCGAGAGAGCTGTTGCGGATCATCGAAGTCTCCTAATAGAGGGAATCAGTTGCCGCAGCGCTGCAATTACCGCGCCGCGAGCTCGATGGCCTGCAGGACGCGGCGCGGGTCGGTGTGGTGCACCATGTGGCCGGCGCGCGGCGACAGCAGCAGCTCGCTACCCGGGATGAGGCTTGCCAGGCGCGCCGAGTGGCGCTCGGCATCCACGTAGCGGTCGTGCGTGCCGGCCACGATCACTGGCGGGCGCTCCATGCCGCCGTACTTGCGCTGCAGCGCCATCGCCGCCGGAATGAGCAGCGCCGCTTCTTCGGCGCCGGCGCGCAGCTGGGAGGGCCGCAGCGCCATCCAGACCGGAAAGCGCGCCAGGTAGGAAGGCACCGGGGCCGGGCGGAACAGCAGCCGCAGCATGCCGGGCCACAGGGCGCGCCCGATCAGCGGGGAAATGGTATGGCGCAGCAGGTCGCCGATTACGGGAATCGCCGGCGGCGCCATCAGCGGCACGTCCAGGCGGCCCGTCGGAAAGTAGTAGCCCGAGGCGAGCACCACGCCCTTGAATGCCGCTGGATGCTCCAGCGCCATCGCAAGGGCGACCAGGGCGCCGAAGGAGTGGCCCAGCAGTACCGGCCGCTCGATGCCGAGCGCCCCCAGCATGCGGTGGAACAGCGTTGCCTGCGCTTGCGGCCCCCACCACCGGCCGCGCGGACGGGCGCTGTGGCCGAAGCCGGGACGGTCGATCGCGATCACGCGATAGCGCGCCGCGGCGAGGTCGAACAGCGGGCTAAGGACCAGCTCTTCCACCATGCTGCCCAGCCCGTGGAGCATGACCAGGGGCGGCCCATCCCCGCGCTCCAAGTAGTGCAGGCGCACGCCGTCCACTTCGACAAACCGGCCGCGCGGCGGATTGCGCCGCTGCGCCTGCCGGGCGCGCTGCTGGACGAAAGCCGCTGCGCTCAGGGTGGCCGCCACGGCGCCGATTCCAATGCGGTTGCGGGGATGCATGGGTCGCTCGCAAGGAAAACTCGTGCCAGCGCGGTTAGCGCACGCATCTTGCTGCGATGGGGTTCGAATCCCCACGCGAAGGAGTGACATTCATGGCTACACCAATGGGAAATACGGGAACCGGCAATGCCGGGGGAACGGGCAATGCCGCGGCAACCGGCAATGCCCTCTGGAATGACGCGAAAGAAACGGCGCGCTCGAAGCTTTCCGAGCAGCAGAAGGCGGCGGCAGGCAGCCTCGGCGACTTCGCCGGCGCGCTGCGCAAATCCGCCGAGCAGATGCAGCAGGGCGGGCAGCACGCGAGCGCGGCGCGCTTCGCCCAGACCGCCGCGAGCGGCCTGGAGCAGCTCTCGGGCGCGCTGAAGAACCGGGACCTCGAGACCATGTTGCGGGACGCAGAAGGCTTCGCACGCCGCCAGCCGGTAGCGTTCTTCGGCGCCGCGGTATTTGCCGGTTTTCTCGCCGTGCGTTTCCTGAAAAGCAGCAATTCGAACAGCACCTCGAGCAGCGCGCTGACGAGCAGTTCCCCCATGAACCCCGGTACCGAAATCTAGGAGCCCGCATGGCCGCATACCCCAACACCCCGTCCCAGAGCCGCTCGCTGGTCGGGCTGTTTTCCGACCTGTTCCGCGAGACCTCCACGCTCGTGCACGAGGAGGCGCAGCTCGCCAAGGCCGAGATATCCGAGAAGGTGTCGCAGCTCGGCGCCGGCGTGGCGGCGATCGCCCCCCGCGGCGCCATTATGTTAGCCGGCTTCA
>DATACE010000303.1:0-7458 GCA_036259215.1 Burkholderiales bacterium
CTCGACTGCGAGGCGAGCACGGCGACGCTCGGCAAGACCGCCGGCAAGGACACGAAGCAGGGCAAGCCCACCTATGTTGCGATACTCGGGCTAAACCGCGCGCGCCAGTTCGCCGAGGAGCTGCGCGCCGACGCGCACGCCGCGCTGGAAGCCTTCGGCGGCCGCGCCCGGCGCCTCGCGCAGCTCGCCGACTTCATCGTTTTGAGAAAGTTCTAGCCATGACCGCGATTACCGGGGAGCTGCCGCACGACGACTACAATCCGGCGATGTTCGAGCTGCTGAAGACCATCGACGACCCGTCGCAGCTGCGCGCACTGGAGCGCCGCCAGCTGCGCCAACTCGCCGACGAGCTGCGCGCCTACGTGCTCGAATCGGTGTCCCGGACGGGTGGGCACCTGTCGTCGAATCTCGGCACGGTGGAGCTTACCCTCGCGCTGCACTACGTTTTCGACACACCCGCCGACCGCATCGTCTGGGACGTCGGCCATCAGACCTACCCGCACAAGATCCTCACCGGGAGGCGCGAGGCGATGGCGCGGCTGCGCATGGCCGAGGGCATCTCGGGCTTCCCGCGGCGCAGCGAGTCGCGCTACGACACGTTCGGCACCGCGCATTCGTCGACCTCAATCTCGGCGGCGCTCGGCATGGCGGTCGCCGCGCGCCTGCGCAACGAGCCGCGGCACTGCATTGCGGTGATCGGCGACGGCGCGATGTCGGCCGGCATGGCGTTCGAGGCGCTGAACAACGCCGGCGCCATGGACGCGAACCTGCTGGTGATCCTCAACGACAACGAGATGTCGATCTCGCCGCCGGTCGGGGCGCTGACCAACTACCTCGCGCGCCTGCTGTCGGGCCGCATCTACTCGACCGCGCGGCGGGCGAGCGAGCACCTGCTGAAGCGCGTGCCCGGCGTATGGGAGCTCGCGCGCCGCGCCGAGGAGCACATGAAGGGCATGGTGACGCCCTCGACCCTGTTCGAGGAGTTCGGCTTCAACTACATCGGCCCCATCGACGGCCACGACCTCGATGCCCTCATCCCGACGCTCGCCAACATCAAGAAGCTGAAGGGGCCGCAGTTCCTCCACGTCGTCACGCGCAAGGGCCAGGGCTACAAGCTCGCCGAGGACGATCCGGTCTCCTACCACGGGCCGGGGAAGTTCAACCCGGCCGAGGGGCTGAAGAGCGCCGCCGGCGCCAAGCCCACGTACTCGCAGGTGTTCGGCGACTGGTTATGCGACATGGCGGCGCAGGACGCGCGCGTCGTGGGCATCACGCCGGCGATGCGCGAGGGCTCCGGGATGGTCAAGTACTCCGAGCGCTTCCCCGAGCGCTATTTCGACGTCGGCATAGCGGAGCAGCACGCGGTGACGTTTGCCGCCGGCCTTGCCTGCGAGGGCATGCGCCCGGTGGTGGCGATCTACTCCACGTTCCTGCAGCGCGGCTACGACCAGCTGATCCACGACGTGGCGATCCAGAACCTGCCGGTGCTGTTCGCCCTGGATCGCGGCGGCCTGGTGGGCGGCGACGGCGCCACGCACAACGGGGCCTTCGACTTCGCCTACCTGCGCACCGTGCCCAACCTCACGGTGATGGCGCCGAGCGACGCAGAAGAATGCCGGCAGATGCTCTACACCGGCATCCTGCACCCCGGGCCCTCCAGCGTGCGCTATCCGCGCGGCGCCGCCCTGGGCGCGACGCGCAGCGAAATGACGGCGTTGCCCATCGGCAAGGGAGAGGTGAGAAGGCGCGGCAGGCGCGTTGCCATCCTCGCCTTCGGCGCGATGCTCAAGCCCGCCCTCGAGGCCGCCGAGGCGCTCGACGCCACCGTCGCCAACATGCGCTTCGTCAAGCCCCTGGATAAAGAGTTGCTGACCGAGCTTTCGGAACAGCACGAGATCCTCGTCACGGTGGAAGAGCACCAGGTCATGGGCGGGGCGGGCTCGGCGGTCTGCGAGGCGCTGAACGGCCTTGGCCTCGAGAAGCGGGTGCTGCTGCTGGGGCTGCCCGACCGCTTCATCGACCACGGCGACCCGGCGCGGCTGCTCGCCTCGGTGGGGCTGGATGCCGCGGGCATAACCCGGTCGATCCAGGGGTTACTCGCGCAGTAAAATAGTGCCGATGAAGTCGAGAGACCTGTACAACATCCCGGACGTACAGAGCGCCCCGGACTCCCGCAAGCTCGCCATCGACAAGGTCGGCATCAAGGCGATCCGCCACCCGGTGCGCATCCAAGAGCGAGGCGGCGCGGTGCAGCACACCATCGCCCTGTTCAACATGTACGTCGGCCTGCCGCACCATTTCAAGGGCACGCACATGTCGCGCTTCGTCGAGATCCTCGAGGCGCACGAGCGCGAGATCACGGTCGAGAGCTTCCTCGTGATGCTGAAGGAGATGGTGGAAAAGCTGGAGGCCGAGGAGGGGCACATCGAGATGTCGTTCCCCTACTTCATCGAGAAGCAGGCGCCGGTGTCGCGCGTGAAGAGCCTGATGGACTACGAGGTCACCTTCACCGGCGAGGTGCGCAAGGGCAAGCAGCGCTTCACCATGAAGGTGGTGGTGCCGGTGACCAGCCTGTGCCCCTGCTCGAAGAAGATCTCCGAGCGCGGCGCGCACAACCAGCGCTCGCACGTCACGGTGAGCGCGCGCACCAACGACTTCGTCTGGATCGAGGAAATCGTCGACATCGTGGAGAAACAGGGCTCGAGCGAGCTCTACGGCCTGCTCAAGCGTCCCGACGAGAAGCACGTCACCGAGCGCGCCTACGACAACCCCAAGTTCGTCGAGGATCTGGTGCGCGACGTCGCGGCGGTGCTCAACCTCGACGAGCGCATCGACGCCTACGTGGTGGAGTCCGAGAACTTCGAGTCGATCCACAACCACAGCGCCTACGCCCTCATCGAGAGGGACAAACGAGGCGGCTAGCCGGCCTTCTGGGGTTTCTGCTGATATTCGAAACCCATTCCCGGGACTTCGAGGCAGCCCGCGCGCGCATGGTCGCCGAGGTCGACGCCATGTACGCCGAGACGCGCGCCGAGACCGGCCTCGCGGCGATGTCGCCGGCGGTGCGCGCGGCGCTCGGCAAGGTCGAGCGCCACCGGCTGGTGCCCGCCGGCCAGGCAGCCGCCGCCTACCGCAACCACCCGCTGTCCATCGGCAGCGGCCAGACCATCTCGCAGCCTTACATCGTGGCGCTTTCCACGGATTTGCTGAATCCTGGGCGGGACGATGTCGTGCTGGAGGTGGGGACGGGCTCCGGCTACCAGGCAGCGGTCCTGGCGGAGGTGGCGAGGCAGGTCTACAGCATCGAGGTGATCGAGGACCTCGGCAAGAGCGCCGCGGCGCGCCTGGCCGAGCTTGGCTACCGGAATGTCGAAGTGCGCATCGGCGACGGCTATCAGGGCTGGCCGGAGAAGGCGCCCTTCGACGGCATCCTGGTTACCGCCGCGGCGCCGCAGGTGCCGGCGGCGCTGGTGGCGCAGCTCAAGCCCGGCGGGCGCATGGTGATTCCCGTGGGCGCGAGCGACGCCATCCAGTACCTCAAGGTGCTGACCAGGCGCGCCGACGGGGGCTACGAGGAAAAGCGGGTGCTGCCCGTGCGCTTCGTTCCCCTGGTGCCCGGCAAGTAAAGGGGTCAGAGCAATTTATCGATTACTCAGAAGCGCCGGATGAGGGTCATGCGCTCCCCGTCGCGCTTCATTTCCACGCGGTTCAGGAAGCTCATGCCGAGCAGGGTGATGCTCAGGCCCTGCTCTATCACCACGCCGTCCACCGCGTTCAGCTCTATTGCGCCGAGCTTTACGCGATCCAGCGTAACTCGGTAGGCCGCGGTGACGCCGTTGGCCGTGTTGACCAGCGCGCGCTCGCCATTGCGGTAGTCGAGGCCCAGGCGCTGCGCCTCGCGCCCCGGCAGGGCGATGGAGCTCGCGCCGGTGTCCACGACGAAGCGAACCGGCAGGCCGTTGATCGCGCCCTCCGTCACGAACATGCCGGCCGCGTCGGACGACAAGGTCACCTGCTGGCGGTCGCTCGTGGGCGGCGTGCCGCGGTAATGCTGGCCGTGCATGAGCACGCGCCGCTTTCCGTCGATTTCCACCGTGGCGCGGTCTTTCTGCACCGACAGCACGGCGATGCCGTTCCATTTCTGGCCCACCTTGACGGTCTTGGGGTCGCCGCCGTCGACGGCCAGCACCGCGGCCTTGTCGCCGATCACGCCGATCAGGGCGACGTCCGCCGCTGCGGCCGGGCCGCAAGCGAGGCAAAGCGCAATAATGCGGGGCATGAAGCCCGTCGCCATTTTCAGAACCTCCCCGAGCGAAGGACCGGCGTATTTTGCCACCTATCTTGAGACGCGCTCGATCGCCTTGCAATTGATTGCCCTGGACGAGGGCGCGCCCGTGCCGCGCGACCCGCGCGCCTTTGCCGGTTTGTGCTTCATGGGCGGCCCGATGAGCGTCAACGACGATCTGCCGTGGATCGCGCCGGCGCTGGAGCTGGTGCGCGAAGCGGTGCGCAAGGACATCGCGGTGCTCGGCCATTGCCTGGGGGGCCAGCTCATGTCGAAGGCCTTCGGCGGCACGGTACGCGCCAATGCGTACAAGGAGATCGGCTGGGGCGAGGTGCGCGTCGCCGACAACGGCGTGGCGCGCGAGTGGCTCGGGAAGCTGCAGGCCTTCGAGACGTTCCAGTGGCACGGCGAGACCTTCAGCATCCCGCCCGGGGCGACCCGCATCCTCGAGAACGCGCATTGCGCGAACCAGGCGTTCGCCCTGGGCAAGCACCTGGGCCTGCAATGCCACGTGGAGATGACCGAGGAGCTCATCCGCGCCTGGGCGCGCGGCGGCGCCGAGGAGATCCGCGCCGCGGCGGCCAGCCCCGCGGTGCAATCGCCGGAGGAGATGACCGCCGCGCTCGAGCCGCGCCTGGAGCGGCTGCACGGCGTGGCCGACCGGCTCTACGACCGCTGGATCGAGGGCCTCAGTCGCGGAAGTTGATGAACTGGATCGGCAGGTCGGTGACCGACTGCCGCACCAGCTGGATCGCCGCCTGCAGGTCGTCCTTCTTGGCGCCCGAGACGCGCACCGCGTCGCCCTGGATGGAGGCGGCCACCTTGAGCTTCGAATCCTTGATCAGCTTGACGATGCTCTTGCCCTTGTCCTGCGCGATGCCGGCCCGGATCTTCACCGGCTGCTTTACCTTGTCGCCCGAGATTTTCTCTACGGTGCCGGGCTCGAGCGCGCGCACGTCGACGTTGCGCTTGGCAAGCCGCGTCCGCAGCACGTCCATTACCTGACCGAGCTTGAAGTCGTCGTCGGCGAACACCGAAAGCTCGAGCTCCTTCTGCTCGATGCGCGCGTCGGAGCCCTTGAAGTCGAAGCGGTTGGCGATCTCCTTGTTGGCCTGCTCCACCGCGTTCTTCACTTCCTGCTGGTTCACCTGCGAGACGACGTCGAAGGATGGCATTCAGGGCTCCGCAATCATGGGTTGAGGCGCTGCAGCTGGTCCACCCAGGCGCCGGTCACGGTGCGGATCCAGGCGGCGTCTTCCGGCGACTCGTAGCGCGTGAACACCGACACGCTCAGCACCTTGCCGCGGGCGAGCAGCAGCGTGTTGCTCGAAAGCAGGAAGTTCTCCCGCTCGTCGGTGCCGAACACGCGCGGAACCCTGGTCGGCTCCAGGCGTGTGCCCTGCAGGAGCGAAACCACCGCCGGGTCGCGGCGCAGCTCGGCGATTGGCCGCAGCGCCCCGACCGGCTGGTCCGCCAGGTGCGCGGCGAGCTGGCCGTCGCCCAGCAGCGCGCGCCCGGCGAGCGACATCTCTTCGGCCATGCGGCGAAACGCCGCCGGCGCCACGCGCTCGCGCTCCAGCGCCCTGGGCGTCGCCACCAGCAGGTAGCGGCGGAACTCCGGTGGCTCGCCCTGGCTGAAGCGCCGCAGGTCGGCGTCGCTGACGGCGAACAGCAGGATGCGGTTGGACGCCGAGGTGAGCGACTCGGCAAGCTCCTGCAGGCGCGGCGAGCCGGTAAAGGTGGTGTCGGCAAACCCCGCGGGTGCGTCGAGCGCCATGCGTGCCTCGCCCACCTGGACTGCAAACGGGGCCGCCAGGCTCGCGTGGGCCCCGGCAAGCAACGCGATGAATGCGAAGGCCCTTATCGGCGTCCCCGCTTGGCGGCGATGCGCAGGCGCAGCGCGTTCAGCCGGATGAAGCCGCCGGCGTCGGCCTGGTTGTAGGCGCCCTTGTCGTCCTCGAAGGTGGCGATGGAGGCATCGAACAGCGAGTCCTTCGAGGCCCGGCCGGCCACCAGCACCGTGCCCTTGTAGAGCTTGACGCGCACCGTGCCGTTCACCGGCGCCTGCGACGCGTCGATGAGCTGCTGCAGCAGGCGCCGTTCGGGGCTGAACCAGTAGCCGTTGTAGATCATGCGCGCGTAGCGCGGCATGAGGTCGTCCTTCAGCGCCAGCACCTCGCGGTCCAGGGTGATCGATTCGATGGCGCGGTGCGCCTTGAGCATGATGCTGCCGCCCGGGGTCTGGTAGCAGCCGCGGCTTTTCATGCCGACGTAGCGATTCTCCACCATGTCGAGGCGCCCGACGCCATGGCGCCCGCCCAGGCGATTGAGCTCGGACAGGACCTTGGCGGGAGCGAGCTTGCGTCCGTTGACCGCCACGATGTCGCCCTTGCGGTATTCGAGCTCCACGTGCTCCGGCCGCGCCGGCGCCTTTTCCGGCGACACGGTGAGGCGCCACATGGACTCCTCGGGCTCGTAGCGCGGATCTTCCAGCACGCCGCCTTCATAGGAAATGTGCAGCAGGTTGGCGTCCATCGAGTACGGCGCGCCGCCTTTCTTCTTCTTGAAGTCGACCGGGATGCCGTGGCGCTCGGCGTACTTCAGGAGCTTGTCGCGCGACAGCAGGTCCCATTCGCGCCAGGGGGCGATGATCTTCACGTCGGGCATGAGCGCGTAGGCGCCGAGCTCGAAGCGCACCTGGTCGTTGCCCTTGCCGGTGGCGCCGTGCGAGATGGCGTCCGCCCCGGTCTGCCGGGCCACCTTCACGAGATTCTTCGCGATCAGGGGCCGCGCGATCGACGTGCCGAGCAGGTACTCGCCTTCGTAGACCGCGTTGGCCCGGAACATCGGGAACACGAAGTCGCGCACGAACTCCTCGCGCAGGTCCTCGACGAAGATGCTCTTCACGCCCATCTTCTTCGCCTTCTGCCGCGCGGGCTCGAGCTCCTCGCCCTGGCCGATGTCGGCCGTGAAGGTGACGACCTCGCAGCCATACTCGTCCTGCAGCCATTTCAGGATGACGGAGGTGTCCAGGCCGCCCGAGTACGCAAGCACCACCTTCCTGATCATCGTGTTCTTCATTTTTTCCCTGCTTTTGCGGGGTCTGGTCCCAAAACCAAGAATTCGAGCAGGGCCTTCTGGGTATGCAGGCGGTTCTCGGCCTCGTCCCATAC
>DATACE010000304.1:0-4743 GCA_036259215.1 Burkholderiales bacterium
CCTTCTCGCCCGAGCCCGACGACTACGTCGCGAGCCGCGTCGCCGAGATGCCGAGCGCGTTCTGCATCCAGAAGGCCGTGCTGCTCGCCGCGGCCGCGCGCGCGATCGGCATTCCGGCCCGGCTCGGCTTCGCCGACGTGAAGAATCACCTGACGAGTCCGAAGCTCGCCGCGGTGATGGGCTCGGATCTCTTCGTCTTCCACGGCTACACCGAGCCCCATCTCGATGGCCGCTGGGTGAAGGCCACGCCGGCGTTCAACCTCGGCCTGTGCACCAAGTTCCGGGTGAAGCCGCTGGAGTTCGACGGCACGGCGGACTCCATCTTCCACCCGTTCGACGAGGACGACCGGCGCCACATGGAGTACGTGCGCGAGCGCGGCAGCTACGCCGACGTCCCCGCCGAGGAGATCAAGCGGGTTTTCCAGGCCACCTATCCCAGGTACTACAACCTCGGCCCCGACGCGCACAGGGAAAGCTTCGCTCCCGCCTGATGCGCTCTCTCCTCGAGGAGAGCTTCCGAGCCGCCGTTGCCGCGGCGGACCCCCTGCAGATTCTGCCGCGCCATTTGCCCCCTGCGCCGGCAGGCCGCATCTTCGTGGCCGCCGCGGGCAAGGCCGCGGCGGCCATGGCCCTCGCCGTCGAAAGGCAGTTCACCTGCCCGATCGAGGGCATCGCCCTTACGCGCTATGGGCATGGCCTCGAGACCCGGAAAATCCGCGTCGTCGAAGCCGGCCATCCCGTGCCCGACTCCGCCGGCGAGGCGGGTGCACGCGAGGTGCTCGCGCAAGTAAAGCGCCTCGGAGAGCAGGACCTCCTGCTCGCCCTGCTTTCCGGCGGCGGCTCGAGCCTGCTCTCCCTGCCCGCCCCGGACATCCCCATGGCGGACCTGACGGCAGTCACCCAGCAGCTGCTCCGGAGCGGCGCCGCCATCCAGGAGATGAACACCGTGCGAAAGCACCTTTCGGCGATCCACGGCGGGCGCCTCGCCGCCGCCAGCCGCGCGCCGGTCGTGGCGCTGATCATCTCCGACGTGACGGGCGACGATCCTACCCACATCGCCTCCGGACCCTGCGCGCCCGACCCCAGCACCTATGCCGACGCGCGCGAGGTTCTGAAGCGATATGCGGTCACGCCGCCCGCGTCCGTGCGCGAGCGGCTGGAGAAAGCCGCCGACGAGACGCCCAAGCCGGGCGATGCGGTATTCGACAAGGTGCAGAACAAGGTGATCGCCACGGCGCACCGCTCGCTGGAAGCGGCGGCCGCCGTGTTCTCGAGCCGCGGAATCCACCCCGTGATTCTGGGCGACACTGTCACCGGCGAGGCCGCGGAAGTGGCCAAGGTTTTCGCCGCTCTGGTGAGGGAGGTCAAAGCGTATGGTGCGCCGTTCCGGCCTCCGGTGGCGCTCATCTCGGGCGGAGAGTGCACGGTCACGTTGCAGGCCGAGGGCGGGCGCGGCGGGCGCTGCGCGGAATTCCTGCTGTCGCTTGGCATCGAGACCGGCGGCGTGTGGGCCATTGCCGCGGACACCGACGGCATCGACGGCTCGCAGGATAACGCCGGCGCCATCCTTACTCCGGATTCGATGAAGCGCGGGGTGGACGCCAGGGGACATCTCGCGCGGCACGACAGCTACGGGTTCTTCAGCGCCCTGGGCGACCTGGTCATGACCGGCCCGACGTTAACGAATGTCAACGACTACCGCGCCATCCTGCTCGTCTGACGACTTATGACGGACCGCGGATGCCGGGCGTCCTACACTTTGCGCCATGGACCACACGGTACCCATGCCGCCCGAAGGACTGCTGGACAACACGCCGCGGGCGGCGGCACTCTACATCGGCCACGTGGCCGTGCCCTGCCGCAATCTCGAGGAAGCGGCCCGCTGGTACGCGGAGGTGCTCGGGGCGCAGCCGGTGCGCATCCTGAAGGACCGCGTCACCTTCAGCTTCGGCGGCGTGCTGCAGCTGGTCTGCCACCTGGAGCGGCGCGCGATCGCTGCCAACCCGCGCGCCTACCCGCGGCACCATGGCCTGACTTTCCTGCGCATGGAAGACTTTACCCGGCTGAAGGACCATATCCGCAAGCTGGGCATCAAGTTCTTCGTGCGCCCGGCGGTCCGCTTCGCCGACACCCCTCACGAGCACCACACCTTCATGGTGGCCGATCCGTCGGGCAACGTGGTGGAGTTCAAGTGCTACCTCCGGCCCGAGCATAGCTACTAGAACGCGGCTTAGGCGGCCTTCGCTTCTTTCTTTTCTTTCTTTCTGGCGGGCTTTTTCTCGTCCGCCTCCGGCGCTTCGGCGGCTTGCTCCGCGCGGTCCATCAGGCTGACGAGCGCGAGCGGGGCGTTGTCGCCCTTGCGGAAACCGGTCTTGAGGATGCGCAGGTAGCCGCCGTTGCGCTTGGCGAAGCGCGGGCCGAGGTCGTCGAACAGCTTGGTGACGATGTCGCGGTCGCGCAGCCGGTCGAAGGCGAGGCGCCGGTTGGCGAGGCTGGGCTTCTTGCCCAGCGTGATCATCGGCTCGACCACGCGGCGCAGCTCCTTTGCCTTGGGCAGCGTGGTGGTGATCTCTTCGTGGCGCAGGAGCGAGACCGTCATGTTGCGCAGCATGGCGAGCCGGTGGCTGGTGGTGCGGCCGAGCTTGCGAAGTCCGAGTCCGTGACGCATGGCTAGGTCCTGTGTTCGAGTCCGACGGGCGGCCAGTTCTCCAGCTTCATGCCCAGAGTCAGGCCGCGCGACGCCAGCACTTCCTTGATTTCGTTGAGCGACTTGCGGCCGAGGTTGGGCGTCTTGAGGAGCTCCGTTTCGGTACGCTGGATGAGGTCGCCGATATAGTAGATGTTCTCGGCCTTCAGGCAGTTGGCCGAGCGCACGGTGAGTTCCAGGTCGTCGACCGGGCGCAGCAGGATCGGGTCGACGGCGGGCGACTTGGGCTGCTCGGTGGGCATCGCCGTGCCCTCGAGCTGGGCGAACACCGAGAGCTGGTCCACCAGCACGCGCGCGGCGTAGCGGATCGCCTCCTCGGGCTCGATGGCGCCGTTGGTCTCGATGTCCATGATCAGCTTGTCGAGGTCGGTGCGCTGCTCGACGCGGGCAGACTCCACCGCGTAAGACACGCGCCGCACCGGGCTGAAGGATGCGTCGAGGACGATGCGGCCGATGCCCTTGGTTTCCTCGGGCAGGTAGCGCATGTTTCCCGGCACGTAGCCGCGTCCGGACTCCACCTTGATCTGCATCTCCAGCTTGCCGCCGGAGGCGAGGTGCGCGATGACGTGGTCCGGGTTCACGATCTCGACGTCGTGCGAGGGCTCGATGTCGGCCGCGGTCACGGTGCCGTTGGTGCCGGATTTCTTCAGCGTGAGGATGGCCTCGCTGCGGTTGTGCAGGCGGAACACCACGCCCTTGAGGTTGAGCAGGATGTCGACCACGTCCTCGCGGATGCCGTCGAGCGTGGAGTACTCGTGCACCACGCCGGCGATCTGCACCTCGGTGGGCGCGTAGCCGGGCATCGAGGACAGCAGCACGCGGCGCAGCGCGTTGCCGAGCGTGTGGCCGTAGCCGCGCTCGAAGGGCTCCATCGTCACCCGGGCATGGTTCGGGGAAAGGTTTTGAACGTCAACAATGCGCGGCTTGAGAAATCCCGATTGCGGCATAAGCTCCGGTCCTGGTTACTTACCGATTACTTCGAGTACAGCTCGATGATGAGGCTCTCGTTGATGGTCGACGAAAGGTCGGCGCGCGCGGGCAGCGCCTTGAAGGTGCCCTTGAGGCCCTTGGCATCCACTTCCAGCCAGTCCGGCAGACCGCGCGACGAGGTCGCCTCCGCCGCCGCCTTGATGCGCAGATGCTCCTTGGCCTTGCCGGCCACTTCCACCACGTCGCCCGGCTTGACCTGGTAGGACGGGATGTTGACGCGCCGGCCGTTTACCAGGATCGCGTTGTGGCGCACGATTTGCCGCGCCTCGCTGCGCGAGCCGCCGAAGCCCATGCGGTGGACGACGTTGTCCAGGCGCGATTCCAGCAGCTGCAGCAGGCGCTCGCCGGTGACGCCCTTGGAGCGCGACGCCTCGGCGTAGGTTTTGCGGAACTGCCGCTCCAGCACGCCGTAGATGCGGCGCAGCTTCTGCTTCTCGCGCAGCTGCTTGCCGTAGTCGGACAGGCGGGCACCGCTTTTCTGGCCGTGCTGGCCGGGGGCGTACGCCCGGCGCTCGACCGCGCACTTGTCGGTGAAGCACTTTTCCGCCTTCAGGAACAGCTTCTCGCCCTCGCGGCGGCACTGCCGGCATTTGGCGTCCAGGACTCTGGCCATGCTTTGCTCCTTAAACTCGGCGCCGCTTTGGCGGGCGGCAGCCGTTATGCGGGATGGGCGTGACGTCGGCGATGCTGCCGATCTTCAGCCCGATCGCGTTGAGCGCGCGCACCGCCGACTCGCGGCCGGGCCCGGGGCCCTTGATGCGCACTTCGATGTTCTTCACGCCGCATTCCTGCGCCGCGCGTCCGGCCCGCTCGGCGGCCACCTGCGCGGCGAACGGCGTGGACTTGCGCGAGCCCTTGAAGCCGGCGTTGCCGGAAGTGGCCCACGACAGCACGTTGCCCTGGCGATCGGTGATCGTGATGATCGTGTTGTTGAAAGAGGCGTGGACGTGCGCGATTCCGTCGAGCACGTTCTTACGTGCCTTTTTCGGCTTCTTGGCGCCGCCGCCTTGCTTCTGATCGGCCATAAATATATTTCCTGCGGGCTA
>DATACE010000305.1:0-3439 GCA_036259215.1 Burkholderiales bacterium
GGCGAGCCCGCGCCGTTTTCTTAGGGGGAGCATGTTTTTCTCGCTGGACCTGCTGTTCGAGGCGGTGCTGTTCGGCGTGCTGCTCGGCTGCTTCTACGCCGCGGTGAGCATCGGACTGTCGGTGTCGTTCGGCCTGCTCGACGTGCCGCATGTGGCGCACCCGGCGGTCATGGTGCTCGGCTCCTATTGCACCTTCGTCGTCGCGAGCTACGGCCTGGACCCGATCGTCGCGGGCGTGATCCTGATGCCGGTGTTCTTCGTGCTGGGCGTGCTCATCTACCGCTTCTACTACGAGACCTTCGAGAAGCGCGGCAGCGACGCGGCGGTGCGCGGCCTGGCGTTCTTCTTCGGCCTCGCCTTCATCATCGAGGTGGGCCTGATCCTCACCTTCGGCGTCGACCAGCGCATGGCTGAGGCGGCCTACATCGGCTCGAGCCTCGAGCTGGGCGACTACCGCATCCCGTACCGCATGCTGGTCGCTTTCGGGGTTGCCCTGGTCCTCACCTTCTCGCTCAGCCTGTACCTGTCCAAAACCTACACCGGACGCGCCATCAAGGCGGTGGCCCAGGACGAGCCGGCGCTGCGCCTGATGGGCGCCAATCCGGTGCGCATCAAGCAATGGGCTTTCGGCATCGCCACCGGGGTGAGCGCGCTCGCCGGGGCGATGCTGATAATCGTCGGTCCGGTGGAGCCGGCGCTGGACCGGCTGTACATCGGCCGCACCTTCTGCGTGGTGGTGCTCGCCGGCCTGGGCAGCATGACCGGCACCCTCGCGGCGGGGCTGATCCTGGGCATCGCCGAATCCATCGTGCTCATGATGCTGGGCGCCTCGTGGGCCCCCGCGGTGGCCTTCGGGCTGCTGCTGGTGGTTCTGGGCATCCGACCGCAAGGATTGTTCGGCAGATGATCATCCGATGAAATACTGGATCGGCGCCGCGCTCGTCGTCCTCGCCGCCTTCTTCACGGCGGTATCCGGCATCAACGAGTATTTCTTCTACGCCGCCTTCGTCGTGCTGCAGTTCGTGGTGCTCGCCACCGCCTGGAACATCCTGGGCGGCTACGCCGGCTACGTGAACTTCGGCACCGCCGCGTTCTTCGGCATCGGTGCCTACACCGCGGTGGTGCTGTTCAAGTGGCTGGGCGCGCCGCTTGCCGTGCAGATCGCCGGCGGCGCGCTGGTGAGCGGGCTGCTCGGCTTCGGCGTCGGGCTGCTCACGCTGCGCCTGCGCGGCATCTTCTTCGCCATCGCCACCGTGGCGGTGATCTTCATCTGCGAGACGCTCATGATCAACTGGCGCTATGTCGGCGGGGCCACCGGCCTGCAGCTGCTGCGGCCGGAGGTGATCGCCCCGTTCGACACCTACACGCGCATGCTGTTCGCGGTCATGGCGCTGCTCGCCGTGGCGGCGGTGTCGGTCGCGCGCTACGTGCAGACCTCGTGGATCGGGCGGGGGCTGCGCGCCATCCGCGACTCGGAGGAGGCGGCCGAGGCCTCCGGCGTGCCGACGCTGAAGCTGAAGCTGTTTGCCTGCACGGTGTCCGGGCTGCTGATGGGCGCGGCCGGCGCGCCCATGCCGATGTACCTGTCCTTCATCGAGCCGGTGTCGAGCTTCAACCTCACGTATTCGGTCTCGGCGCTCGCCATGCCCATGATCGGCGGCACCGGGCACTGGATCGGCCCGGTGATAGGCGCGCTGCTGCTGGCGTCGGTGCAGCAGATCGTGACGGTCACCATATCGAACGAGATCAACGTGCTGGTGGTGGGCGTGCTGCTGGTCCTATTCGTCGTGCTCGCCCCGGACGGGGTCATCGGACTGATCAGGAAATGGACGCGCTTCTTCAGGTAAAGGGCATCTCGAAGCACTTCGGCGGCTTCACGGCGCTCTCGGACGTGAGCATCGACATCGCGCCGGGGGAGCGCTTCGGCCTGATCGGCCCCAACGGCTCGGGCAAGACCACCCTGATCAACTGCATCTCGGGGGCGCTGCGCAACGACGGCGGCTCGATCCGTTTCGAGGACGTGGAGATCTCCGGCCTGCCGGCCTACAAGCGCACCCGGCGCGGCATCGCGCGCAGCTTCCAGCTGCCGCGCCCCTTCCACAGCATGACGGTGCTGGAGAACCTGCTGGTGCCCTACGAGTACGTGGTGCACCTCAAGCAAGCCGAGGGCGAAAGGCAGGCGATGCAGATCCTCGAGCGCATCGGCCTCGCCCCGAAGGCGCACGCGCAGGCAAACCAGCTCTCGCAGGTGGAGCTGCGCAAGCTGGAGCTCGCCCGCGCCATGGCGGCCAAGCCGCGCCTGCTGATCTCGGACGAGGCCATGGCCGGCCTCTCGGGCAGCGAGGTGGACGAGGTGCTGAAGATCCTGTTCGACCTGAACGCGAGCGGCATCACCGTGATCATGATCGAGCACATCATGCAGGCGGTGATGCGCTTCTCGCAGCGCGTGGTGTGCCTCGACGCGGGCAAGATCATCTGCGAGGGCACGCCGGCTTCCATCGTCGAGAACCCGGACGTGCAAAGGGCCTACCTTGGCGCTTGAGCTCCAGATCCGGGACGTGGACGCGGGCTACGGCGCCGTGCGGGCGCTGCATGGGGTTTCCTTGAATATCTCGCAGGGCCAGACCGTGGCGCTGCTGGGCACCAACGGCAACGGCAAGAGCACCCTGATGAAATGCATCATGGGCATGGTGCGCCCGACCCGCGGCTCGGTGAGCCTGGTCGCGGATGGCAGGCACCACGACCTGACCAAGCTCTCGACCGAGGACATCGTCAACCTGGGGGTGGCGATGGTCCCGGAGGGCAGGCGCCTTTTCCCCAAGCTGACCGTCGAGGAGAACCTGCTGCTGGGCGCCTTCCGCAGGGACGCGCGCGCCCACATCCAGAAAAACCGCGACTTCTGCTACGAGGCCTTCCCGGTGCTCGCCGAGCGCCGCCGCCAGCTCGCCGGCTCAATGTCGGGCGGCCAGCAGCAGATGCTGGCGATCGCGCGCGCGCTGATGTCCTCGCCCAGGCTGCTCTTGGTGGACGAGCCTTCGGTGGGGCTCGCGCCCATCCTGGTGTCGCACACCATCACCAAGGTCAAGGAGCTGAAGGAGCAGTACGGCCTCACGGTGCTGATGGCCGAGCAGAACTTCCACCAGGCGATCCGCATCGCCGACCGCGGCTATATCATCGTGCACGGCGAGATTGTCTTCGAGGGCGGCGTGCGCGAGCTCGAGCAGAACGAGCTGGTCAAGAACTACTACCTCGGCACCACGGCTTGAGGCTGAAGGAGCTGCCGGTCGGCATGTACGGGGCGGTGATGGGCCTCGCCGGCCTGGGCCTCACCGCGCGCGCCACCGCCACCGTGCTGCCGGGCGTGTTCCGCGCACCGGCCTATTTCACCGAGCTGTGGGTCGCCCTCGGCCTGATCGCGTTCCTCATCCTGGTCCCGCTC
>DATACE010000306.1:0-3787 GCA_036259215.1 Burkholderiales bacterium
CGCGGAAATAGGCCTCGTCGGCCCTGTCCACGCGCTCGTGGATGTCGGCGGCGATCACGTTGAGCATGGCCGGCACCACCGCGCGGTCGACCCACGCGTTGAACGCCTGCGTGACGCCTTGGCCGATTTCGCCGCCGAAGAGAGCGGGCGCCTGGGGATAGGCGCGCTCTAGGTGCTCGGCGATCTTCCACGAGTCGCGCACCACGGCCGCGCCGTCGCGGATCACCGGCACCGTCTTGCCGCCGGAGAAGGCAATGGCTGCCTTGTCGGTCATACAGACGGGGTTCGACTCGAAGGCCAGGCCCTTGTGCCTGAGCGCCATGCGCGTGCGCCAAGAGAAAAGGCTGTAGCGCCGCGCGTCCTTGCCCTCCAGCTCCCAAAGCTCGATCACGCCGCTTTCTTGACCCCGGTGTCTTTCACTTCGTGGCTGGCCGGGCGCGCCTTGAGTCGCAGGTCCTGCAGCTCCGCGCGCTCGCGGGCGGCGTTGCGGAAGGCCTGGTCTCGCCCCGACAGGTACTGCGGCGGCCAGAATTGCGGCAGGTGCTGATACCACGCCGAGGCTTGCAGGGTGAAATAGGGATTGGCCAGATGCGGCCGCGCGAGCGCCACCAGATCGGCCTTGCCGGCAGCGAGCAGTGTGTTCACCTGGTCGGGCGTGGTGACCGCGCCCACGGTCATGGTGGCGATGCCGACCTCATTGCGCACCCAGTCGGCGTAGGGCGCCTGGTACATGCGGCCGTAGACCGGCTTCTGCCCGGGCACCGTCTGGCCGGTGGAGCAGTCGATGAGGTCGCAGCCCGCTTGCTTCAGCATCCGGCTAAGCACGATGAGGTCCTCGCCCGACAGCCCCCCGGGCGCCCAGTCGGTGGCCGAGATGCGCACCGACATGGGTTTCTCCGGCGGCCAGGCCGCGCGGCAGGCCTTGAACACCTCCAGCGGAAACCGCATGCGATTTTCGATCGATCCGCCGAAAGAATCTTTCCTCCGGTTGGTGAGCGGGGAGATGAAGCTCGCCAGCAGGTAGCCGTGCGCCATGTGGAGCTCCAGCATGTCGAACCCGGCCTCGTGCGCGTATTGCGTGGAGCGAACGAAATCATGCAACACCTTTTCCATGTCCGCGCGCGTCATCTCGCGCGGCACCTGCGAGACGCCCTCGAAGTAGGGAATCGGCGAGGCCGAGACCACCGGCCAGTTGCCGCTGTCCAGCGGATGGTCCATGCGCTCCCAGCCGAGCTGGGTGGAGCCCTTGCGCCCGGAATGCCCGAGCTGCATGCACAGCTTCGCCTTGGAGTTGGCGTGGCAGAAATCGACGATGCGCTTGAAGGCATCGCGCTGCGCCTCGTTCCACAGCCCGGTATCCCCCGGCGAGATGCGCGCCTCGGGCGACGGGCAGGTCATTTCCACGTAGACCAGTCCCGCGCCCCCGATCGCGCGGCTGCCCAGGTGCACGAAGTGCCAGTCGCCCGGCACGCCGTCGACCGCGGAGTACTGGTCCATGGGCGACACCACCACCCGGTTCTGGAGCACCATGCCGCGCAGGCGAAACGGCGTGAACATGGGCACCGGGGGATTGTCCAGGTCGACCTCGAAGCCTTGATCGTTCACCTTGCGCGCGAACCAGCGGTGCACGTTCTTGACGAAGGCCGGATCGCGCAGCTCCAGGTTTTCCCAGGTGATCTGCTTGGAGCGCGACATGACGCCGAAGGCGAACTGCGGCGGCTCCATGCCCCAGTAGCGCTTCAGGTGCTCGAACCAGGCGAGCGACACGTTGGCGGCGTGCTGGGTTTTCTCGACCTCCTCACGGCGCGCGGTGTCGTACAGGGCGAGCGCCTTGTTCGGTTCCGGGTGCTTCCTGAAAGCCTCGAACAGCGCAATCGCGTCCTCCATCGCCAGCTTGGTGCCCGAGCCGATGGAGAAATGCGCGGTCGCCTTGGCGTCGCCGACCAGTACGGCATTGCCTTTCACCCAGGTCTTGTTGGTGATGTTCGGAAAATTTCGCCACAGCGAGCGGTTGGCGATGAGCGGGTGGCCGTCGAGCTCCTCGGCGAATACGCGCTCGAGCACCGGCAGCATCTCGGTTTCCGACAGCCGGTCGAAGCCGAAGTTGCGCCAGGTCGGCTCGTCCATCTCCACCACCCAGGTGGAGCGCTCGGGCTCGTACTGGTAGACGTGGGCGAGCAGCACGCCTTCGGGCGTCTCGCGGAAGAAGTACTTGAAGGCGTCGAGCGCTCGGGTGGAGCCCAGCCAGGTGAATTTGTTGGGCCGCAGGTCCACGCTGGGCTGGAAGTGGTCCTTGTGCTGCTCGCGGATGCGCGAGTTGATGCCGTCGGCCACCACCACCAGGTCGGAGTCGGCAAACTCGTCGAGGCCCTGGACCTCGCGCTGGAACCGCATCTGCACGCCGAGCTCACGGCCACGGTCCTGCAGGATGTTGAGCAGCGCGACGCGCGAGCAGCCGCAGAAGCCGTTGCCGCCGGAGCGCAGCGTCTGCCCCTTGTACACCACGTCGACGTCGCCCCAGTAAGCGAAGCGGCGGCGGATGCGCTCGTAGGTCACCAGGTCGTACGCCTTGAAGGTGTCGAGGGTCTGGTCGGAGAACACCACGCCGAAGCCGAAGGTGTCGTCCGGGCGGTTGCGCTCGTAGACGGTGATGTCCCAGCGCGGCCACGCCTTCTTCGCGAGCAACGCGAAGTACAGCCCGCCGGGACCCCCGCCGATGATGCTCACTTTCATGGCTCGTCTCCCGGCACCACCGCGGTGGCCTCGATTTCCAGGCGGGCCGGCTCCTCCACCAGGCCGCTCACCTGCACCACCGCCATGGCGGGATAGTGCCTGCCCATCAGCTCGCGGTATGCCGCGCCCACTTCGCGCAGCGCGCCGAGGTATTCCTGCTTGTCGAGCACGTACCAGGTGAGCCGCACGATGTGCTCGGGCCTGCCGTCGGCTTCCTTCAGCACGTCGAGGATGTTTTGCAGCGCCTGGCGGAACTGGCCGGCGAAGGATCGCTCCCTCCATTCGCCCTGGCCGGTCCAGCCCACCTGCCCGGCGATGAACACCAGGCGGCCTTTGCAGGCGATGCCGTTGGAGAAGCCCTTGGCCCGCGCCCAGCCGGGCGGCTGCAGGATCTGCATCGCGCTCATAGTCCTAACCCCTCAATTTGAAACGCTGCAGCTTGCCGGTCTCGGTGCGCGGCAGCGTGTCGACGAACTCGATGGCGCGCGGGTACTTGTACGGCGCGATGGATTTCTTCACGTGCTCCTGGAGCTCGCGCACCGCGGCTTCGCCGCGCGCATGGCCGCTCTTGAGGACCACGAAAGCCTTCACGATGGTGCCGCGCTCGGCGTCGGGCGCGCCGACCACGCCGCATTCGGCCACCGCCGGGTGCGCGAGCAGCGCGCCTTCCACCTCGGGACCGGCGATGTTGTAGCCGGCCGAGATGATCATGTCGTCGGTGCGCGCCTCGTAGAAAAAATACCCTTGCGCGTCCACCCGGTAGGCGTCGCCGGTGACGTTCCAGCCGTTCTGCACGTAGTTCTTCTGCCGATCGTCGGCGAGATAGCGGCAGCCGGTGGGACCCTTCACCGCCAGGCGGCCCACCTCGCCGATTTTGCACGGGTTGCCTTGCGCGTCGAGCACCGTCGCCCGGTAGCCCGGGATGGCATAGCCGGTGGCGCCGCGGCGCACGCGCTCGGGCGTGTGCGAGATGAAAATGTGGATCATCTCGGTGGAGCCGATGCCGTCGATGATCTCGATGCCGGTGGCCTCCTTGAACAGCTGCCGCGTGGCG
>DATACE010000307.1:0-4404 GCA_036259215.1 Burkholderiales bacterium
GGAATTGAACTGCTCGATGTGCGCGGCCGGACGCTCGACGTTGCGCACCACGCGCGGGGTAATCAGCAGCACGACTTCGGTTTTGTTCACGTTGTCGTTGTCGGCGCGGAACAGGCGCCCGAGGACGGGAAGCTGCGCAAGCCCCGGCACCTCGGTGGAGATGCGCCGGTCCTCCTCGTTGATGAGGCCGGCGAGCACCTGGGTCTCGCCGTCGCGCAGGCGCAGGGTGGTATTCGCGTTGCGCGTGCCCACCTGGTAGGCGAGGGTGCCGGAGGCGGTCTTGGTCTCGCGCGAGATATTGCTCACCTCGAGGCCGACCTTGATGCCGACGTCACGGTTAAGGTGCACCTGCGGCTCCACTTCGAGCTTCAGGCCGACGTCCAGGTAGTTCACCGACTCGGACACGAAGCCGGTGGCCCCGGCGGTGGTCGTAACCACCGGCACGCGGTCGCCGATGTGGATGCGCGCCTTTTCCTTGTTCTTCACCCGGATGCGCGGGTTGGCGAGCACGTTGGTGCGACCGGCCTGCTGGCGCAGGTTCAGCGCGAGCAGCGGGTCGCTTACGTTGATGCGCACCAGGCCGCTGTTGAAGTTCTGCGCCTCCTTGCCGGTGATCTGCCCGGCGACGCCGCCGGCGCCCTGGATGCCCATGCTGATGCGCTCGGGCCACCGGATGCCTAGGTCGGTGAGCTGGGTATGGCCCACCTCCAGCACCTCCACCTCCAGCATCACCTCGGCCTCGGCCAGGTCCTGGTTTGCGACCAGCTTCTCGACGATGCGCACCGCCTCCGGGGTGTCGCGGATCACCAGCAGGTTGAGCTTCTCGTCGACGTACAGGTCGCGAGTCTTCACGAGCTGGCGCACCATGTTGGCGGTCTGCTTCACGTCCGCGTTGCCCAGGTAGAAGCTCTTCACCACCAGCTCCTTGTAGGCCTGCGCCTTCTGCGGCGTGTTCGGGTAGATGAGCACGGTGTTCGGGTTGAGCACGCGCCGCTCGAGCTGGTTGGTCACCAGCACGTACTTGATCACTTCCTCGATGGTGGTGTCCTTCGCGAAGACCGAGGTACGCAGGTCGGCGGAGATATCGCGGTCATAGACGAAGTTCAGGCCACTGCGCTTGGACAGCAGCTCGAACACGGCGCGCAGCGGCGCGTCGCGCAGCTCGATGGTGACGCGGTTCTTCAGCGCGGCATTGAGCTGCGGCGGCGCGCTCTCGGCCTTGAGCCGCTGCTCCTCGACCTTGCGCACGACGTCGAGCGCCTCGCGCTGCGACGGGTTTACCTCGAGGACCGCCTTCGCCTTGTCGTAGGCCTCGTCCGGGTTGCCCTGCTTCAGCGCGGCTTGCGCCTGCGCCAAGTCTGCCTCGGAGGCGCGCGCCTTCGCCACCGCCTCCAGGCCCTCCTTGGCCCGCGCGTTGTCGGCGTCGAAGCGCTGCGCGAGGCGGTAGGCCTCCTCGGCGCGCTCGAGCTGGCCGGCACTGCGCGCGTTGTCGCCGAGCTGCAGGTAGCGCTGCACCGCGACCGCCTTGTGGCGCTCGTAGTAGTTGCGCAGCTCGACGTCGCGCGGATTGTCCTGCAGCGCCTGCTCCAGGCGCGCGAGGCCCGCCTGTTCGTTGCCCGCCTCGATCAGGATGCGGGCTTCCTTGAAGGTCTCCTGGGTGGCGCAGGCTGCGAGCAGCAGCGCCGAAACGACGATCGCGAGGGTTTTTTTCATCAGTTCAGCGCCGGAAGGTCCAGCGTCTGCCTTGTCTTGGAGGGTAGGTAGGTAAAGGTGATGCTCGTGCCGGTGATCTTGTCCACGCGGTACTCGGCGCCGATTTTCTGGCCGCGCGCCAGCGTGAGCAGCTCGTCGCCGCGCATGACGTAGACCTCCTGCTTGCCGTTCTCGATCACCTTGCCGATGTACTGGAACGGCAGCGGCGGCACCGCCGGCCGCGTGTCGCCCGCAGCGGCGTGCGTGGCCTTCGGCTCGGCGCCGAAATTGCGCGGCGCGAACGGGTCGTTCTGCGGCAGACCCACTTGCGGGCGCTCGAGCTTGGCGAGGTCGATCTCCACCGCCGGCTCGACCTGCCTGTGGACCCGCTCTTCGACCAGCTCCGTGGCGGGCTTCTCCCTCCCGGTCACCACTCCGGCCACCGCGGCCAGGGTCAAGACGACGAGCAGCGCCCGCCTGGGGATATCGCGCTTAAGGAACGAGAGGTTCATGGCTTCACCATGTGCAATGTGAGGCGCAGCTCGGCATTAAGCGCGCTTTTGTCGCGTTTCAGGCTCAGCTGGTCCAGCGAAAGGACCGGAATCTCGGCCAGCGAGCGCTTGAGGAAGTCGCGGATCTGCGCATAGCTGCCCGACACGGGCAGCACGATCTCGTAGCGCACGATGCGCCCCTCGGCCGGCTGGGTCTTGTACGTGGCCGACCTGAGCTGCACGCCGGTGGCGGTGCCGATGCCGTGCAGCTTGGCAAGCCAGTCGGTGGTCTGCTCGGGCTGTTGCAGGAAGCCATAGACCGAGGCCACCTTGCCCGCCGCGCTGGGAGCCTTTTCTCCGGAGGAAAGCTGTGCGGCGCGCTCGGCCAGCGCGGCGTTGCGCGCCTCCAGCGGCTTCACCACCAGGAAAGCGAACGCCGCCGCAAGGCCGATGAGGGCGATCGACAGCCAGCCCATCGGGCCCAGGTCCTGGCGCAGGCGCAGCAGGCGCTCGCTCATCGGGGGCCTCCGGACCAGCCCGCCGAGATGGCGAAGGCCACCGGCCCCTGCGGGTCGGCCGAGCTCGCTTCGTGGCGCACCAGCTGCACGCGGGTCAGCGTTTCCTGACGGCTGAGGTTCAGGACGTAGGTAAGGGCGGCGAGATAGTCCTTGCCGGTGCCCGAGATCAGGACGCTGCCGGTTTTCGGGTCGGGCTCGATGCCCGAGAGCGCGATGTCCTCGCTCGCCGCCGACTCCAGCGCGCCGAACAGGCTGTCCCAGGGCAGGCCGATGCGCTCGACCGTCTCGCGCACCGCGACGATCTCCTCCGGCGTCACTCTGGGCGCCGGGGCGCTGCGCGGCTGCGCGCGCACCAGGCGCTCCTTGTGCGCGTCCACCGAATCGCGGATCTCATGGAAGGAAAAGCCCACGTCCGCCGCGAACCCGACCGCGACCGCGAGCAGCACCCGGCCTACCCACGGCGAAGGCGCGCGGCCGCGGCGAAAGTCCAGCTCGAGCCGCTGCATTGCCCTTACTCCCATGCGAGGGCGAGCTCCCGGTAGCTGACCGCCTTGGTGTGCCAGGCCTCGTACTGCGTGGTATCGAAGGCGCCCTGCGCGCACACGATGACGCGCGTGCACGGCTCGGCGAGCGCGAGGAAGGCGCTTTCACGCTCGATCATCTCGGGCAGCAGCGCTCGCCAGCGCTCGTCCACGCGCCGGCTGCGGATCGCCACCCACACGCCGCGCTGGATGAAGGCGAGCGTCAGGCGCCCGGGCTCCTCGACCACCAGCCAGCACGAACCGCTGCCCACGTGCGCGCGGATACGGTTGAAGCCGGCCACCAGGAACGGCTGCACCGAGGCGAGCCGCACCTGCGCCGCCGCGGCCGTCTCGGCCAGCGCCGCAATCAGGTCGCGGTCCACCGCGCAGGCAAGGCGCGGGCCGGCCGGGGCGGTCTCGGTGAGCTTCACCTCCCAGCCGGCGGCGGCGGCGCCGTGAATCGCCGTCAGGCGGTGGCGCGCGAGCGCCATCCACTGCTCGTCGCTCTTAAGCGCGGCGTTGAAGGGCAGCAGTACGTAGCGCACGAACTGGTCGGCGATCACCAGGCTGAGCTCGTCGCCCTTCATGGATTTGAGGATGTCAGGCAGCGCCTGCACGGCGGCGCGCCATTCGGCCGCGTCGTGTGTCGGCTGCACCGGGATGAACTTGTTCTTGGACAGGAACACGCGCTCCGAGCACAGCCCGAGGCGCTGCTTCCTGTTACGCCACAAAAGTGACACGGTTGATCTCCTCTAGTGTTGTTTCGCCGGCCTGCACGAGCTGCATTGCCGCTTCGCGCAGCGGGACGGTGCCCGCCGCGGCCGCGGCCTCCTTCAGCTTGCGCGCCGGCGCGCGGGCGATGATCAGCTCCCTCAGCTCGTCGTTCAGCACGAGCAGCTCGCCGATCGCCTTGCGGCCCCTGAAGCCGCTGCCGCGGCACTCGCCGCAGCCCTTTCCTCTGCAAGTCCTGCAAAAGATCCTCACCAGGCGCTGCGCCAGCACGCCGTTCAGCGCGGACACCAGGTTGTAGCTGTCGACGCCCATGTGCTGGAAGCGCCCGAGCACGTCGATGGCGTTGTTCGCGTGCACGGTGGTGTAGACCAGATGGCCGGTAAGCGCCGACTGCACCGCAATCTCGGCGGTCTCCGGGTCGCGGATCTCGCCCACCATGATGCGGTCGGG
>DATACE010000308.1:0-14822 GCA_036259215.1 Burkholderiales bacterium
GCAACCTGCAGCGCCTCGACGGGCCGGTGCGCGGCAACGGCTCCATCGTGCAGGTTGCAGTTCACCACGAAGATCAGGTTGTCGAGGCCTTCGCGCGCCGCGAGCGACAGGCCGGCGAGCGACTCGGGCTCGTCCATCTCGCCGTCGCCGACGAATGCCCACACCTTGGTGTCCTTCTTTTCCAGCAATCCCCTGTCCACCAGGTAGCGGATGAACCGCGCCTGGTAGATGGCGTTCAGCGGACCTAGGCCCATCGAGCCGGTGGGGAACTGCCAGAACTGCGGCATCAGGTAGGGATGGCAGTAGGACGACAGGCCCCTTCCGCCGGTTTCCCTTCTGTAGTTTGAAAGATTTTCTTCGGAAAGGCGGTTCTCGAGGAACGCTCGGGCATACACCCCGGGCGCCGAGTGCGGCTGGAAATACACGAGGTCGCTCGCGCGAAAGAAGTGGTTGAAGCCCACCTCGAACAGATCCGCCGCCGAGGCGTAGCTCGCGATGTGGCCGCCGAGCTCGGCGTGCGCGCGGTTGGCGCGCACCACCATGGCAAGCGCGTTCCAGCGCACGATCGCGGACAGGCGCTGCTCGAGCTCCAGGTTGCCGGGAAACTGCGGCTGGTGCGCCAGCGCGATGGAGTTCTTGTACGGCGTGTTCAGTACCGGCGGGAGCGGCACACGTCGTGCGCGCGCATGGTCGAGAAGCTTCCGCAAAAGGAAGGTGGCGCGCTCGCGGCCTTCGGCCGCGACCAGGGCGTCGAAGGCCTCGAGCCATTCGCGGGTCTCCAGCGGATCGGCGTCGGGCGCGTTGACGCGCCAGAAGGTGGAGGAGACGATGTCGGACAGGTCAGTCATCGTGGCACTGTAACCGCCTTTTGCAAGCATTTGCTTCTGATTTTTACTGCGAAATCGCCAAACGGCAGCATATTATGCCGGCATGGATGCCATCGATTTAAAAATCCTGGAGCGGCTGCAGCACGACGCGCGCCTGTCCAACGTGGACCTCGCGAAGGCGGTCAACCTTTCGCCTTCGCCGTGCCTTGCGCGCGTGCGGGCGCTGGAAGAGCAGGGCTTGATCGAGCGCTACGTAACGCTGCTCGATGCGAAGAAGCTTGGGCTCACGGTGAGCGTGCTGGTGCAGGTGACGCTGGAAAAGCAGATCGAGCCGGCGCTCGAGACGTTCGAGCGGGCGGTGCGCGAGCGGCCCGAGGTGATGGAGTGCTACCTCATGACCGGCGACGCAGACTACCTGCTGCGCGTGCTGGTGCCCGACGTCCCCGCGTTCGAGCGCTTCATTCTGGAGTTCCTGTCGCGCGTGCCGGGCGTGGGCAACATCAAATCGAGCTTCGCGCTGAAGCAAGTTAAATACCAGACTGCGCTGCCGCTCCCGACGCACAAAGGCGCCGCTTCTGCGTCACGAAAAAAGTGATAACATCGCCCCCGCAGTGATTCAAAGGCAGCGTATTTGTCCACCCTCACCCGCCGCATTCAGCAGCGTCCGTAGTGGCTCTCAAATCACTTCCTTGATCGTCATGCCCGGCTTCGTCGCGCCCGGAATCGTCGCGGCACATCACAGGAAGTAGATCAATGGCAACTGGCACCGTTAAGTGGTTCAACGACTCCAAAGGCTTCGGCTTCATCACCCCGACCGAGGGCGGCGAAGACCTGTTCGCGCATCACACCGCGATCCAGATGAGCGGCTTCAAGACGCTCAAGGAAGGGCAGAAAGTGGAGTTCGAAGTGAAGCGCGGCCCGAAGGGACTGCAGGCCGCCAACATCAAGCCGATCTAAGCTCGACAAAAAACCGGAAAGCCCGCCTAGGCGGGCTTTTTTTATGCTCCTTTTCCTATGCCGCTGAAGCGCCGCGAATTCGGCTTTATCTGTCCCGAGTTCTCGATTTCGCTGTCGCGCAACGGCTTCCTGCTGCCGCGCTCGCGGCGCGAGCTGCTCGGAAAATCGCTGGTGGTCGGCGCCAGGACGCCGCACCTCACGGGACGCTACACCTGGGAGATCCACTACGAGGGCATGGAGTACTGGAGCCTGCCGGTGGTGGTGACTTGGGCGCGCCACCGCCTGCACCCTGAGCCGTTTCTCGCCATCAAGGCGAGCCACCCGCGCCTGGTGCGCCAGCAGCTCAAGCCGCTGTCCGGCAGCGACGTCGAGATCAGCTTTTCGCCGCGTCCCGCTGAAAGTTGAAGCGGCCGGTGAAGTCCAGGTCCTGGCCGCTGTGGGTCGGCGAGGATGCGAGCAGGCCCATGCTTTCCAGCTCGCGCAGCCAGCGCGAGATCACCCCGTCGGAGTAGTGCGGCAGGGCGGCGCGCAGCGCGTCGTAGTGCATCTCTTCGCACACCAGGTCGAGGATGCGCCGGTACTCACCGCCGGCGATGCCGATGGTGCTCTCCATGAGCGCTTTCTGGCCTTCGGCGGTGCGCCGGTAGATGCGGTCTCTCGCCATGGCGCATCTTTGCGCTCCGGCGCCGGACAGGCAAGGGGGATGCAACTTCTTTACAAAGATGCAAATCGGGGTCAGAGCCCGAATTCTGGTGCCGGTTGTCCGGATTGAACGGACGACCTACCGCTTACAAGGCGGTTGCTCTACCACTGAGCTAAACCGGCACTTCGGGGAATTATCCGGCTATTTGATGCGGCGCAGGGTGGGCTTGCCGCCGCCGGAGGGCTTCTTGGGCGGCTCGGGGGTGGTGAGGGCGGGCAGCGACGCCGGGGGCTTGACGATCGGCAGGCGGGGCTCGGCCTCGCCTTTGACCTGCGAGCCGGCCTTGGGGCCGTCGATGTCGAAGGTCATGCCGTGGCCGGTCTCGCGCGCATAGAGCGCGTAGACCCCGGTGATGGGCACCGAGATCTGCCGCGCCACGCCGCCGAAGCGCGCCGAGAACTCGACCAGCTCGTTGCCCATCTGCAGCTTGTGCACCGCGTTGGGGCTGATGTTGAGCGTGATCTCGCCGTTCTTCACATACTCCTGCGGCACCTGGGTGCGCGAGTCGACCTTCACGGCGAGGTGCGGGGTGTAGCCGTTGTCCACGCACCACTCGTACAGCGCGCGCAGCAGGTAAGGCTTGGTCGGTATTTCGCTCAAATTACTTCCGCATCACCTTTTCACTCGGCGTCAGCGCCTCGATGAACGCGGGCCGCGAAAAGATGCGCTCGGCGTACTTCTGCAGCGGCGCGGCCGTCTTGCCGAGTTTAATCCCGTAGTGGTCCAGGCGCCACAGCAGCGGCGCGATGGCCACGTCGAGCATGGTGAAGTCGTCGCCCAGCATGTGCTTGGTCTTGGTGAACACCGGAGCGAGCTCGACCAGGCGGTCGGCGACGTGCTGACGCGCCTTGTCGACCTGCTTTTCCTTGCCCCCCTCCAGCGCCTCGATCTGCGAGAACAGCTCCACCTCCATGTTGTACAGCATGAGGCGCGCGCGCGCCCGGAACACCGGATCGGCGGGCATGAGCTGCGGATGCGGAAAGCGCTCGTCGATGTACTCGTTGATGATGTTCGACTCGTACAGGATGAGGTCGCGCTCCACCAGCACCGGCAGGCGGTTGTAGGGGTTCATCACCGCGATGTCCTCGGGCTTGTTGTACAGGTCGACGTCGATGACCTGGAAATCCATGCCCTTCTCGTACAGCACGAAGCGGCAGCGGTGGCTGAAGGGACAGGTAGTCCCCGAATAAAGTTGCATCATTGAGTTCGACTCCGGCTCCTAAAGATCGACACCGACTTCCGGACCTACTTGACGTCCTTCCAGAATTCCTGCTTCAGGAGGTACGCGAAGATGAACAGCACGCCGAGCACGAACAGCACGACGATGCCGATGGATTTGCGCTTGGCCGCCACCGGCTCGCCGACATAGGCGAGGAAGTTCACCAGGTCGCGCACCGCCATGTCGTACTCGACGGACGAAAGCGCCCCCTTGCTGATCTCGGTGAAAGCGCCCTTGGCGCGGTCGTAGCCGCGCTCGCCCTGCAGGGTCCACAGCGCGTGCGGCATGGCCACGTTCTCGAACACGGCGTTGTTCCAGCCGGTGACCGTCTTGGGATCGCGGTAGAAGGTGCGCAGGTACGTGTACAGCCAGTCGGCGCCGCGCGAGCGCGCCACCACCGACAGATCCGGCGGCGCCACCCCGAACCATTGCTTGCCCTGCTTGGTTTCCAGCGGGATGCGGATGGTCTCGCCCACCTTGTCGGCGGTAAACATCAGGTTGTCGCGGATCTGCTCCTCGGTCAACCCGAGGTCGCTCAGTCGGTTGTAGCGCATGTACTGCACGCTGTGGCAGCCCAGGCAGTAGTTCATGTACAGCTTGGCGCCGGTCTGCAGGCTGACCAGGTCGTTTGCGTCGTGCGGCGAGCGGTCCAGGCGGTAGCCGGTCTCGGCCGCGTTCGCCACCCAGGGCAGGAAAGCGGCCGAGAGCAGCGCCAGGAGGGAAGCGAGCTTTCTCATACCGTCACCCGCTCGGGCACCGGCTTCACCTTTTCCCGCGCGGTGTACCAAGGCATTAGGAAGAAGAACAGGAAGTAGATGACGGTGCACAGGCGCGCCACCCAGGTGGCCACGTCCTTCGTGTCCAGCATTCCCCAGGGATCCGGGAACTGACCCCACACCGTCGTGGGCTTCACGCCGAGATAGCCCAGCAGGACGAACACCACCACGAACAGCGCAAGCCACACTTTCCACTGCGTACCGCGGTAGCGGATGGACTTCACCGGACTGCGGTCGAGCCAGGGCAGGAAGAACAGGATCACCACCGACACGCCCATCGCCAGCACGCCGGGGAACTGCGAGTTGAAGATCGGCGGCACCGCGCGCAGGATGGAGTAGTAGGGCGTGAAGTACCAAACCGGCGCGATGTGCTGCGGCGTCTTCAGCGGATCGGCGGGGATGAAATTGTTGTGCTCGATGAAGTAGCCGCCCATCTCGGGCACAAAAAACATGACGAAGGCGAAGATGGCGAGGAACACCACCGCGCCCAGCAGGTCCTTCACCGTGTAGTACGGGTGGAACGGGATGCCGTCGAGCGGCTTGCCGTCGGGGCCCTTGACCTTCTTGATGTCCACGCCGTCGGGATTGTTCGAGCCCACGTCGTGCAGCGCGAGCAGGTGCGCCACCACCAGCCCGAGCAGCACCAGCGGGAAGGCGATGACGTGCAGGGCGAAGAAGCGGTTCAGCGTGGCGTCGGATACGACGTAGTCGCCGCGGATCCACTCGGCGAGCGCCGTGCCGATGAACGGCACGGTGCCGAACAGGTTCACGATCACCTGGGCGCCCCAGTAGGACATCTGGCCCCAGGGCAGCAGGTAGCCGAAGAACGCCTCGCCCATCAGCGTGAGGTAGATCAGCACGCCGAAGATCCACACCAGCTCGCGCGGCTGCTTGTGCGAGCCGTACAGCAGCGTGCGAAACATGTGCAGGTACACGACGATGAAGAACGCCGAGGCGCCGGTCGAATGGATGTAGCGCAGCATCCAGCCGCCGGGCACCTCGCGCATGATGTACTCGACCGAGCCGAACGCCAGATTGGCGTCGGGCTTGTAGTGCATGGTGAGGAAGATGCCCGAGACGATCTGGATCACCAGGACCATCAGCGCGAGCGAGCCGAAGAAATACCAGAAGTTGAAGTTCTTCGGCGCGTAGTACTCCGAGGCGTGGATGCGCCACTGCTCGGCCGCCGACGGCATGCGCGAGTCGAACCAGCCCCACAAAGCCTGCAGACGCGACGCCATGCCCTATGCCCCCTTCTTCTCTTTGTCCTCGCCGATCACCAGCGTCGAGTCGGAGACGAAGGTATAGGGCGGCACCGGCAGGTTGGTGGGCGCCGGCGCGCCGCGGAACACGCGCCCGGCGTAGTCGAACTTGGAGCCGTGGCAGGGGCAGTAGAAGCCGCCCACCCAGTCGCCGCCCATTTCCGCCTTGGCGTCGGCGGGCTTGAGCTGCGGCGAGCAGCCCAGGTGCGTGCACACTCCTTCCATCACCATGATGTCGGGCTTGGCGGAGCGGTGCTCGTTCTCGGCGTACTCGGGCTGGCTGGACGAGCGCGACTGCGGATCGGTGAGGTTGGGCACCACCGCCTGCAGCGACTCGATCATTTCCTTGGTGCGGCGGATCACCCACACCGGCCGGCCGCGCCATTCGTAGACGCCGAGCTCGCCCGGGGCGAGCCTCGAGATGTCCACCTCGACCGGCGCGCCGGCCGCCTTGGCCCGCTCGGAAGGCAGCATGCTGGCGACGAATGGAACCGCCGCGCCGACGGTGGCGGCGCCGCCGACGACCGAGGTGGCGACCACCAGGTTGCGCCGCGTCTTGTCGACTTTTGCTTTGTCGTTCATGAAGATGGCTTGTGTTGGAGTGGCGTGGAAATGGCTGCGCGGAACGGCAAAAGCGTGGGATTTTAGCGACGGTGCCTGGAAATGTCTACGATTTCGCGTCTAAGCGCTTAAATCTTCAGCGCTTTTTTGTATACTGTTTCGAATCTCGATGCAGCGCCTCTGGCTCATCTTTGCGCAGGCCGCCACGGTCGCCGTAGCGGTCCTTTTCGTCGTCTCGACGTTCCGGCCGGAATGGCTGCCGGCGCGGGGCGTGCCGCCGCTCGCGCTGGTGCAGCAGGCGCCGACCACCGGACCGCTGCCCGCAGTGTCGGCGGGCGGCTCGTTCAACGCCGCAGTGCAGCGCGCACAGCCCTCGGTGGTGAACATCTTCACCTCCAAGGAAATCCAGTCGCCGCGCCACCCGCTGCTCAACGATCCGCTGTTCCGGCGCTTCTTCGGCGAGCAGCCGGCCGAGGACCAGCGCGCCTCCAGCCTGGGCTCGGGCGTGATCGTGAGCAACACCGGCTATATCGTCACCAACCACCACGTGGTCGAGGCGGCCGACGAGATCGAGGTGGCGCTGCACGATGGCAAGAAGCTGCTCGCCAAGGTAGTGGGCAACGACCCAGAAACCGACCTCGCGGTGCTGCGCGTGGACGCGGAGAACCTGCCGGCGATCACCTTCGGCTCCTCCGACGCGCTCAAGGTGGGCGACGTGGTGCTCGCCATCGGCAACCCGTTCGGGGTGGGTCAGACGGTGACCGGGGGCATCGTCTCGGCGCTCGGGCGCACGGGCCTGGGCATCAACACCTTCGAGAATTTCATCCAGACCGACGCCGCGATCAATCCCGGCAACTCCGGCGGCGCGCTGGTCGACGCCGGCGGCAACCTGGTGGGCATCAACACCGCGATTTTTTCGCGCTCGGGCGGCTCGATGGGCATCGGCTTCGCCATCCCGGTATCCACGGCCAAGATGGTGCTCGAGCAGATCGTGCGCAGCGGCAGCGTGACGCGCGGCTGGATCGGCGTCGAGGTGCAGGAGATCACCCCGACGGTGGCCGAGTCGTTCGGCCTGCCAAGCACGCGCGGCGCGCTCATCGCCGGCGTGCTGCGGGGCGGCCCGGCCGACAAGGCCGGCGTCAAGCCGGGCGACGTGCTGGTGGAGGTGGAGAGCAAGCCGGTCACCGACCCGACTTCGATGCTGAACCTGATCGCCGCCCTGCCGCCGGGCGGCAGCGCGCGCATGAAGATCCGCCGCCAGGGCAAAGAGCTCGACACCGACATCACCGTCGGTCGGCGCCCCAAGCCGCAGGCCCGCCCGGAGTAGCTCAGGTAGGCTGCTGCTGGTTTTCCGCTTCTTCGCTGCGCGCCCGCACGCCGACGAAGCGCGCCATGAAGATGCCCGCCTCGTACAGGAGGCACATGGGCACCGCCAGCATGAACTGCGACAGCACGTCGGGCGGCGTCACGACCGCAGCCACGACGAAGGCGCCGACGATCACGTAGGGGCGCGCAGCGCGCAGCTTCTCGATCGACACGATCCCCATGCGCACCAGCACGATCACCACGATGGGAATCTCGAAGGTGACGCCGAAGGCGAGGAACATGGTCATCACGAAGCTGAAATAAGCCTCGATGTCCGGCGCCGGGGTAATCGACTTCGGGGCGAAATCGTGGATGAAGGAAAACACCTTGCCGAACACGAAGTAGTAGCAGAAGGCGATGCCGAGCACGAACAGCAGCGTGCTGCTCACCACCAGCGGCAGCGCGAGCTTCTTCTCGTTCTCGTAGAGACCCGGCGCGACGAACGCCCAGGCCTGGAAGAGCACGTAGGGCAGCGCCACCAGGAACGCGGCGAGCGCGGTGACCTTCACCGGCACCATGAACGGGGTGATGACGCCGGTGGCGATCATCGTCGTGCCCTGCGGCAGCGCGCTCATGAGCGGCGCGGCCAGCAGGTCGTAGATGTAGCCCGACCCGGGCCACAGGAACAGAGCGATGAACACCACCAGCACCACGCCCACCGCGCGCACCAGGCGCTGGCGCAGCTCGACCAGGTGGGACATGAAGCTTTCCCTGGACCTCGCTCATGTGGCCTTGGAATCCGAGGTGGCCTTGGAATCGGAAGACACCGGGGGTGCTTCCGGCTGGGCCCCCTTGACGACGTCATCCACGGTCTTGTTGAGGTCGGTCTCCGTCTTGTGCAGCTCGCTCTGCACCGACGACTGCATCTCGGTAGCAGCCTGCTGCATCGAGTCGCGCATCTTGCGCAGCTCGTCGATCTCGATCTCGCGGTTGATGTCGGCCTTCACGTCGGAGACGTAGCGCTGCAGCCGCCCGGCGAGGTGGCCGACGGTGCGCGCCATGCGCGGCAGCTTCTCGGGCCCGATCACGATGAGCGCGACCACCCCGATGATCATCAGCTCGGTAAATGCTATGTCGAACATGCGCGGGCGGAGAATAAAAAGGCGCCCGCCGGGGCGCCTTTCATGGCGATCGGACGCGGGCTCCGGTCAGGCCTTGTGCTCGGTCTTGCCCTTCACTTCGCCTTCGACCGTCTTGCCCGTGACCTGCGGTGCCGCGCCCTCGGCCGGCTTCTCGCCGCCTTCGCGCATGCCGTCCTTGAAGCCGCGTACCGCGCCGCCGAGATCCGCGCCCATGTTGCGCAGCTTCTTGGTGCCGAAGATCAGCATCACGATCACAAGGACGATCAGCCAGTGCCAGATGCTGAACGAACCCATATTCCGTCTCCTAGTGGCTATTTCCTGCGGGTGAGCATGGTGCCCAGGGGCTCGGGCCCGCCCAACACGTGCATGTGGACATGATACACCTCCTGATGCCCCACCCGCCCCGTGTTGATGATGCTGCGAAAGCCCTCGCCGGCGCCCGCCTGGCGCGCGAGCGGACCGGCAAGCGCCAGCATGCGGGCCCAGGCCTCGTGCTGGCTCATGTCGGCTTCGTACAGGCTGGGCACATGCGCCTTGGGGATCAGCAGGAAATGGACCGGCGCCTGCGGCCGCACGTCGTGGAAGGCGAGCACGTGCTCGTCCTCGTGCAGCTTGTTCGCCGGGATCTCGCCGCGGACGATCTTGCAAAAAATACAGTTCGGGTCACTTGTCATGCTGGCGTGCCGCTTTCTCGTCCAGTCCGGAGATGCCCTCGCGGCGGTGCAGCTCCGCCAGCACGTCGCCCGGGCCCAGGCCGTGGCGCGCGAGCAGGATCATGCAGTGGAACCAAAGGTCCGCGACCTCGCGCACGAGGTGCAGGCGGTCGCCGCCCTTCGCCGCGAGCACAGTCTCGGTGGCTTCCTCGCCGATTTTCTTGAGGGTCTCGTCCTCGTCCCGCGACAGGAGCTTCGCCACGTACGAGCGATCGGGATCGCCCTTCCTGCGCTCCTCGATGATCGCGGCGATGCGCTCCAGGGTGTCTGCCAGGCCAGGTTTCATGCCTTGTCCTTGTGGTAGATGAGCGAGGGATCCTTCAGCACCGGATCGCTTTCCACCCATCTTCCGTCCTCCAGCTTGCGGAAAAAACAGCTGGCGCGCCCGGTGTGGCAGGCAATGCCGCCGGCCTGCTCCACCTTGAGCAGCACCGCGTCGGCGTCGCAATCCAGGCGCAGCTCCACCAGCTTCTGCACGTGCCCGGATTCTTCGCCTTTGCGCCACAGCTTGTTGCGCGAGCGCGACCAGTAGACCGCCTGGCCGGTCTGCACGGTCTGCTTGAGCGCTTCGCGGTTCATCCAGGCCACCGTGAGCACCCGCTGGGTTTTATGGTCCTGCGTCACCGCGGCGATCAGTCCATGCGCATCCCACGGCACCTCGTCCAGAAACGTGGTCTGTCCCTGATTCGGGTTCACAGCCGCACCTCGATCCCGCGCGATCTCATGTGCTCCTTCGCCTGGCGCACGGTGAAGTCGCCGAAGTGGAACACGCTCGCGGCGAGCACCGCGTCGGCGTGGCCTTCGAGCACGCCATCGGCGAGGTGCTCGCGGCTGCCGACGCCGCCGGAGGCGATGACCGGCACGCCCACCGCGTCGGACACCGCGCGCGTAAGCGCGAGGTCGAAGCCGTCGCGCGTGCCGTCGCGGTCCATGCTGGTGAGCAGGATCTCGCCGGCGCCCGCGCTTTCCATGCGCCGCGCCCAGTCGACCGCGTCCAGGCCGGTGGCCCTGCGCCCGCCGTGAGTGAACACTTCCCATGACGAACCATGTTTTTTGGCATCGATGGCCACCACGATGCACTGGCAGCCGACGATTCCCGAGGCTTCGCTGACCAGCGCAGGGTTCTGCACGGCGGCGGTATTGACGGAAACCTTGTCGGCGCCTGCGTTGAGCAGGCGGCGCACGTCCTCGACCTTGCGCACGCCGCCGCCCACGGTGAGCGGGATGAACACCCGGGAGGCGACCGCTTCGATCACATGCAGCAGGATATCGCGCTCGTCGGAGCTCGCGGTGATGTCCAGGAAGGCGATCTCGTCGGCGCCCTGCTCGTCGTAGCGCGCGGCGATCTCCACCGGGTCGCCGGCGTCGCGCAGCGCGACGAAGTTGACGCCCTTCACAACCCGCCCCGCGGTCACGTCCAGGCAGGGGATCACTCGCTTTGCCAAAGGCAAATTCCTATCCTCCCAACGGCATCTCAAACCTTCCCGACGGCCTTGTCGGCAGCGGCCTGCGCGGCTTTCAGGTCGATCTTGCCCTCGTACAGCGCGCGCCCGGCGATGGCGCCGATCACACCTTCGGGCACCAGCTTCGCGCAGATGGTCTCGACGTCCTGCACGCTGTTCAGGCCGCCCGAGGCGATGAGCGGCGTCTTCAGCGCCTGCGCCAGCCTCAGCGTGGCCTCGATGTTGATGCCGGTCATCATGCCGTCGCGGCCGATGTCGGTGTAGATGATCGCCTCGACGCCGTACTCCTCGAACTTGCGGGCGAGGTCCACCACGTCGTGGCCGGTCATCTTGGACCAGCCCTCCACCGCCACCTTGCCCTCTTTGGCGTCCAGCCCGGCGATCACGTGGCCGGGGAACGCATAGCAGGCGTCCGACAGGAAGCCGGGATTCTTGACCGCCGCGGTGCCGATGATGACGTAGGCCACGCCGGCATCGATGTAGGCCTCGATCGCGTCCAGGTCGCGGATCCCCCCGCCGAGCTGGATCGGCATGGTGTCGCCGACCGCCGCGATCATCTCGCGGATCACCTTGTCGTTCTTGGGCCGGCCGGCAATGGCGCCGTTCAGGTCCACCACGTGCAGGCGCCGCGCGCCCTGCGACGCCCAGTGCCTGGCCATCGCCACCGGGTCGTCGGAGAACACGGTCGCGGTGCTCATGTCGCCCTGCTTCAGGCGCACGCAACGCCCGTCCTTCAGATCGATCGCCGGAATTACCAACACGTTGAGGGGTGAAGAATCAGGGGCGCCAGCGCACGAAGTTGGAGAGAAGCTGCAGGCCGGCGGATTGGCTTTTTTCCGGATGGAACTGGACGGCAAAAATGTTATCCCGGGCCACCGCGCAGGTAAAGGGCTTGCCGTATACCGCGGTGCCCGCGGTCAGCGAGCCATCGCCCGGCGCCGGATAGTAGCTATGCACGAAGTAGAAGCGGCTGCCGTCGGCGATCTGCGACCACAGCGGGTGCGTCCGCGCCTGCGCCACCTCGTTCCAGCCCATGTGCGGCACCTTGAGCCCCGGCACGCGAAAGCGCGGCACCTCGCCCGGCAGCACGCCCAGGCCGTCGGTGTCGCCTTCCTCGCCGTGCTCGAACAGCATCTGCAGGCCGACGCAGATGCCGAGGAACGGCTTGCGGCGCGCGGCCTCCAGCACCGCTTCGCGCGCGCCGCTCTGCGCGAGCTGGCGCATGCAGTCGCCCATCGCGCCCTGGCCCGGGACGACGACCCGTTCCGCTTCACCAATACGATTTGCATCGCTTGTAACTGCGACATCGGCGTGCGGCGCCACATGCTCGATCGCCTTGGCCACGGAGCGCAGATTGCCCATCCCGTAATCGACGACCGCGATCCTCAACTTACAGGGAGCCTTTGGTCGAGGGCACGGTGCCGGCGGCGCGCGGGTCGGGCTCGGCGGCCATGCGCAGGGCGCGCGCGAACGCCTTGAACACCGTCTCGCACTGGTGGTGGGCGTTGTCGCCGCGCAGGTTGTCGATGTGCAGCGTCACCTGCGCGTGGTTGGCGAAGCCCTGGAAAAACTCGTGCACCAGGTCGACGTCGAACTCGCCGATCAGCGCGCGCGTGAACCGCACGTGGTACTCGAGCCCCGGGCGGCCGGAGAAGTCGATCACCACGCGCGACAGTGCCTCGTCCAGCGGCACGTAGGCATGGCCGAAGCGGCGCACGCCGGCCTTGTCGCCGATCGCGCGGGCGAACGCCTGACCCAAGGTGATGCCGATGTCCTCCACCGTGTGGTGGCCGTCTATGTGCAGGTCGCCCTTCGCCTCGACCTCGAGGTCGAGCAGGCCGTGGCGCGCCACCTGGTCGAGCATGTGCTCGAGGAACGGCAGCCCGGTGGACAGGCGCGCGGCGCCCTGCCCGTCCAGGTTAAGCCGCACCCGGATCTGGGTTTCCTTCGTATTCCTGGTGATTTCAGCCTGTCTCAGTTCCACACCTTCATAGCGCTTCGCGCAGGGCTGCAAGCAGTATACGGTTTTCCTCCGGCGTGCCGACCGTGATGCGCAGGCAGCCCGGCAGGCTTGGGTGCAAGTTGCGCACCAGGACGCCCTGGCGCCGCAGCCCTTCGTAGGTGCGCTCGGCGTCGGGCACGCGCAGCAGGAAGAAATTGGCTTCCGAGGGGAATACCGTGACGCCTTCGAGCTTCACGAGATCCTGCCTCAGGCTCTCGCGCTCGAGGCGAATCTGCGCTGCCTGCGCTTCCAGCACCTCCAGGCGCTCAAGGATGAACAGCGCCGCCGCCTGCGTGAGCACGTTGACGTTGTAGGCCTGGCGCACCTTGTTCAGCTCGGCGATCCATTCCGGCCGCCCGGCGAGGTAGCCCAGGCGGATGCCGGCCAGGCCGAGCTTGGAGACCGTCCTCAGCACCAAGAGATTCCGGTATTTCGCCAGGTAAGGCATGAACGACTTGCCCGCAAACACGTGGTAGGCCTCGTCCAGCACCACGAGGCCTTCGCACGCCTCGATCACCCTGACGAGGTCCGCCTCCGGATAGAGCACTCCGGTCGGGTTGTTGGGATAGGCGAGGAACACGAGCGCCGGGCGCTCGGCGCGCATGCGCTCGATGAACGCCGCGGCATCGAAGGAGAAATCCTCGCGCAGCGGCACCGCGACGGCCTTCATGCCGCAGAAGCTGGCGTTCATCGAGTACATCACGAAGGTGGGCGCGGGGTACATCATGACCGCGCCCGGGCGCGCGAGCGCCAGCGTGACGATCTGGATGAGGTCGTCGGAGCCGTTGCCCAGCAGCAGCTCCATGCCCGGCGGCACGTGCATCTTGCGGGCGATCAGGGCGCGCAGCTCGCGGCCGCTGGGCTCGGGATAGCGGTTCAGCTCGACGCGCGCGAGCACCTCGGCCAGCTCGCGGCGCATCGCCGGCGGCAGCGGATAGGGGTTTTCCATCGCATCGAGCTTCACCATGCTTCCGGCGTCGGCAACGTGGTAGGCCTTCAGCGCGCGGATCTCCGGCCGGACCAGCTTCTCGGGGGTCACCTGAACCTCATCTCGGCCGAGCGCGCGTGCGCCTCGAGTCCCTCGCCCTTCGCCAGCACCGACGAGGTGCGGCCGAGGGTTTGCGCGCCCGCCTCGGAAATCTCGATGAGGCTGGAGCGCTTCTGGAAGTCGTATACGCCCAGCGGCGAGGAAAAGCGCGCCGTGCCCGAGGTGGGCAGCACATGGTTCGGTCCGGCGCAATAGTCGCCGATCGCCTCGGAGCTCCAGCGACCGAGAAAAATCGCGCCCGCGTTGGTGATAAGCGGCAGCCAGGCGTCCGGGTCCTCCACCGAGAGCTCGAGGTGCTCGGGCGCGATGCGGTTGGCGAGGCTGCACGCTTCCTCGAGGTTGCGCGTCTCGATCAGCGCGCCGCGCGCCTCGAGCGACGCCGCGATGGTTTCACGCCTTGGCATTTCAGGCAGCAGGCGGCGGATCGCGGCTTCCACCTCGGAAAGGAATCTCTTGTCGGGACAAAGCAGGAGCGACTGCGCCGACTCGTCGTGCTCGGCCTGCGAGAAAAGGTCCATCGCCACCCAGTCGGCGGGCGTGCGCCCGTCGGAGATCACCAGGATTTCAGAGGGACCGGCCACCATGTCGATGCCCACCTGGCCGAACACCTGGCGCTTCGCCTCGGCGACGTAGACGTTGCCCGGCCCCACGATCTTGTCCACCCGCGGCACCGACGCGGTGCCGTAGGCGAGCGCCGCCACCGCCTGCGCGCCGCCGATGCCGATGACCCGGTCCACGCCGGCGAGCGCGGCCGCGGCGAGTACCAGCTCGTTCGGGTTGGGGCTCACCATGATGAGCTCGTTCACGCCGGCGACGCGCGCCGGCACTGCGTTCATGAGCACCG
>DATACE010000309.1:0-4192 GCA_036259215.1 Burkholderiales bacterium
AAAGTGTTCGAGGCGAAGTTCAGGGAATCCGACCCGCGCATGCCGTTTTTCATTACGCTGGGGGTGCTGGGCGCATTTGCCCTTGGCACGGTGGGCTACTTCTGGTACCAGGGGCGAGGGCGGTCGCAGCTGGTACCAGAAGTAGCCCACCGTGCCGAGGGCAAATGCGCCCAGCACCCCCAGCGTAATAAAAAACGGCATGCGCGGGTCGGATTCCCTGAACTTCGCCTCGAACACTTTGCGCGCCGCGCCGCGCTGGGCGGCCTGGGGCTCAGCGGTAGCGGGCGCGGCGGCCGGGGCCGGCGCCGGGCCGGCTTCCCGGGGCGAAATGTCGTCGCTCAGGATCTGCAGCGGTGCCCTGATGTCGGGCAGCTCGGCGCGGGTCATCACCGGCTTCGCGCTGGTCGGCGCATCTTCCTCTATGCGCAGCTCCGCCGCGCCCGAGTCGCCGCGCTGCTGACGCTGGGCTTCTTCCTTGGCCTTCTCGGCCCGCTTGAGCGCTTCGAGCAGCAGGCTCATCAGCGCATCGGCTCGCCCGAGGGCCCGCGCGGCGGGGCGACCTTGGCGGGATTGGGCTTGGTGAAGAAATCTTCGCGCGGCACCTGGGTGCGGAACTGCTGGAAATCCCCCTCCAGGCTGGGGTCGCGGATCACGGTGGCGCGCAGGAAGATGACCAGCTCGGTCTTGCTGCTGAGCTCCGCTTTCTGCGACAGGAAGTCGCCGAGGATGGGGATGCTGCGGATGCCGGGGATGCCCGCGTCGCGGTTATTGATCGAGTCCTGCATCAGCCCGGCGAGCACCGCAATCTCGCCGCTGCGCAGCCGCAGGATCGAGTCGAATTCGCGGGTCTCGAACACCGGGATGGTGTTGGGCGTGCCGCCCTGCAGCGCAGGGTTGGGGTCGATCGCCGAGTCGACCCGCCGCCGGATGGTGGGCTTGACGTTCAGCACGATGGCATCGTTCTCGTTGATGAACGGCAGCACCGTCATCATGAACCCCTCGGCGGCGACGTTGGGCGTGGTGGTGAACGAGGCTTCGACCGTGGTGCCGCCCCCGCCGCCGGCGATGGTGATCGGCTGGGTGGACGGGGTGATGGTGAAGTAGATGATGTCGCGCGTGACCCGCAGGATGGCGGTCTGGTTGTTCAGCACCGAGAGCTTCGGCGACGACAGCACGCGCACGTCGCCGAATTCTTCCAGCAGCTTGAGCGTGATGAAGTTGTTGCCCGAGCCGTAGCTGATCACGAACGGATTCACGTTGAATCCGGTGGGCGCCGGAATGGCCGGCTGGCGCTGCTCCAGGCCGGTGGTGCCGGAGCGCAGCCGCTGCCATTCGATGCCGCGCTGGTATTCGTTGCGCAGCTGCACTTCGGCGACCGTGGCCTCGATCAGGACCTGGCGCTTGGCCCCGGCCAGCACCTGGTCGAGGAACTCCTGGACCTTCTGGTGCTGCTGCGCAGTGGCGCGCACGTAAAGGATGCCGCTTTCGCGGTTGCCGATGACCGAGGCCGCGTCCTGGTAGCTGACCGCCGGCTGCGGCGGAGCGGAGGGCGCGGTGCCCGGCGCGCCCTGCGCCGGCTGCGGTTGCGCTACAGGCGCCGCTGCCACCGCCGCGGGCACCCGGTCGGTTTCCTTCAGGATGTCGCGCACGTTCTGCACCACCGATTCCCAGAGCTTGTTCTCCGCCGTGACGTCGATCTGCGCGGTGGCGCCGGTCGCGGTGGCGACGGTGCCGGCGCCCGCGCCGCCGGCCCCGGTGGTGCCGAACTGCGTGGACGCCGACGACTGCATCTTCACGTTGCGGGTGGCGCTGAGGTAATCGATGCGGTAGGTGCGCAGGAACGGCGAATCGCGCATGATCAGCAGGTTGTCGCCGTGCATCTCGTAGCGGATGTCGACCTGCCGGGCGATGCGCGCCAGCAGCTGGGGCAGCGTCTGGTCGATGGCATTGAGCGTCACGGTGCCCGACACGTCCGGATGGATGTCCACGTTGATGCGCGCATCGCGCGCCAGCGCGAACAGCAGCTCCTGCAGCCGCACGTTGTTCACCACCACGCTGTAGGTTTCCGGGCGCGCCGTCGGCTGCGGCGGGGGAAGGATCGGTGCCATTTGCCCTGGCGGCGGGATCGCGCCCCCCGGGGCCGGCTCGCCGCTTTTCAGGTGCGCTTCTGAAGGCTTGAGGGGTTGCTGGCTGCATGCGGCCAGCAGCAACAAGCCCAACCCCGTCCCCACGGTTCTTCCCAGCGTCATAGCCACCCGCTCCCTTGCGGCGGAGGATAGCACGGAAGCGGTCTTAGGAATCTCCGCTAAACATCTGTTGCATTGCAGTTTTTGACTAAATTTGACTACGCAGCTCGGCGAAGCTGCGCGGCTCCGTCCGGAAGGCGTCCTGGTATTTCGGCGGCAGGCGCTTTTCCGCCTCTAAGGCCTCGTCCAGGCTGGGAAAATCCCCCAACACGACGCGCAACCGATACTTCTTGCCCTCGGCCATCGGGATCACGAACACATCCTCGAGGGGCACCATGTCGCGGGCCCGCAGCAGGAACCGCTCCATGCGCGCCGGGTCGGTGTTCTCGGTTACGAACAGCTCCAGGGCATAGTGCCCGTCGGGGGAGGTTTGCATGACCTGGCGGGTCGCGGCGATGCGCTCGGCCAGCAGTCTTTGGGGGCCGGGCGAATAGCCCCCCAGGCGGCGCACCTGGTCGGGCTCGAGGAGAGGGGCCGGGGGCGGTGCAGGACGGATTTCCACCGCCTTGGCTTGAACCGGCTGGACGGGCTGCACCACGACTAGCTCCGGCGAGGCGTGGGTCAGGCTCCATTGGATGGCGCTGCCGATGGCTACGCCGGCGAGCAGCGCGGCCGCCCCGGCATACAAGGCGGCGCGCGCCGGCCGGGCGATCACGGCGAACTCCGAATCGCGGATCGCCGCATGCACGTGCCGCTCGGTCACGGCATGCGTGTTCTCGCTGTAGGCGCACAGCAGCGCCTTGTCGGCCAGGATGTTGATGCGCCGGGTGAGCCCGCCGGCGGCGCGTGCGATGCGCGCTACGGCGCGCGCCGTGAAGACGTCCGGCCCGCGATAGCCGGCGGCACGCATGCGAAAAGACAGGTATTTACCCACCTCGGCCAGCGCGAGCGGCCGCATGCGGAAGCTGTGCGTGATCCGGTCGCGCAGCTGGCGCAGCGAGTTCTTGGCGAGGGTCGCGTCGAGCTCGGGCTGGCCGAACAGCACGATCTGCAGCAGCTTGTGGCGGTTGGATTCCAGGTTGGACAGCAGCCGCACCTGCTCGAGCGACTCGTCCGGGATGACATGCGCCTCGTCGATCAGGATCACCACGCGGCGCCCGGCCCCGTAGAGGCTGATCAGGTGCTCCTGCAGCGTGCGCAGCGCCACCGCGGTGCGCTCGCCGCCGACCTGGAGCTTCAGGTCGTCGGCGATCGCCTGCAGGACCTCGTCGCGCCCCAGCGAAGGCGTGGCGACGTAGATGGTCTCCACGTGCGCCGGCAGGCGTTCCATCAGCACGCGGCACAGCATGGTCTTGCCGCTGCCCACCTCGCCCGATACCTTGACTATGCCCTCGTCGTGCAGGATTGCGTAGACCAGCGCCTCGAGCGTGGCGCCGCGGTCGGCCCCGTCGAAAAAGAAGTCGGTATGCGGCGTGATGCGAAAAGGCGGCTCGCTCAGACCGAAATGCTCGAGGTACAGGGCCATAAGCTATTTTTCCCCGTTGGATTCCATTCTGCTGTAAAGGGTTGTGCGGTTCACGCCGAGCAGCTTGGCGGCCTGGCTCATGTTGCCATGCGTCAGCTTGAGCGCCGCCGCGATGTAGCCGCGCTCCCAGGCCTTGAGGGTATCGTCCAGGTTGAAGCTGCCGGCGCGCTCGAGCTGCCGCTGGGCGAGCTCGACGATCGCAGCGCCGGCGGCGGGCGCTGGCTGCGGCGCCTCGAGGTCGAGCTCGGGCTCCAGCTCGGCCGCCGACAGCCTCTGGCCCGCGTACTTGGTGGTAAGCCGGATGACGATGTTGCGCAGCTCGCGCACGTTGCCCGGGAAGGCGTAGCGCAGCCAGCGCGCCTGCGCCGCCTCGTCGAAGCTGAACGGCGGCACGCCGGCCTCGCGCGCGTACTGGGTGCGGAAGTGCTCCAGCAGGAGCCGGCGGTCGTCCTCCAGCTCGCGCAGCGGCGGCACCTGCAGC
>DATACE010000310.1:0-14677 GCA_036259215.1 Burkholderiales bacterium
GTCGCTTTTGCCGCCGCCGCCGCCCGGCACCCCGGGACCCTTCGCTCTGTCCGACGAGAAGGCGCTGCGGCAGTTCGCCGAGGACGCCGGGTTGCGCGCCGAGGAGATATTCGACGTGCAGGGCGAGTTCGTCTTCGCGAGCGAAGCCGAGGCGCTGCGCGGATTCAACTCGGCCGGCATTGCGGTGCGCGCCATGGAGATCGCCGGCGAGCAGGCGGTGAGCGAGGCGCACGCCCGCGCGATTGCGCCGTTCCGCCTGCCCGACGGCCGCTGCCGCATCGGCGCCACCTACCGCTGCTTGGTGGCGCGGCGGGCTTGAAGGGCTGGATCAGCCGGGCGGCATGAAGCGCAGCTTGTGCCGCGCGCCGATCTCCGCGACCTTGGGCAGGTCGCGGGGCATCTGCGACACCTCGCGGTGCACGTCGCGGAAGAAGCCTTCGGCGGCCGCCGGCGCGTCGAACACCAGCATGCGTGCCGGCTGCGTCGAAACGCCCTGGAAGGCGTGCAACGTGCCGCCGGGCGCATAGATGAAGTCGCCGCCCTTGAACTGCTGCACCTTGTCGCCGAGCGTGAAGCGCACCTCGCCCTCGATGACGTAGTACGCCTCGTCCCAGGGATGGTCGTGCGCCGGCGGGCCGCCGTCCCTGGGCAGCACCACTTCCATCAAAGACCAGGCGCGTCCGGTGTCCGCGCCCTGGCACAGGAACCGCACCTGCGCACCCAGCACCTCCAGCTTCTCGCCTTCGTCCTTGGTCAGCGTGACCGATCGCTTGCTCATCACTCCTCCATGGCTTGACATATGACAGGATGTCATACACTATGACAGTACGTCAGGAGCCATGTCAAGCCCTTCGATCGCCAGCCTCGCGGAACGCCGCAACGACCTCAGCCACCGGCTGATCCTCGAGTCGGCGGTGCACCTGCTCGAGCGCAGCGCCCTCTCCGAGGTTACCGCGCGCGCGGTGGCGAAGCACGCGGGCGTCTCGGAGCGCACGGTATTCCGCTATTTCGCCACGCGCGAAGAGCTGCTCGACGCGATTGCCGACGAGGTGCGCCGCCGCATGCAGCTGCCGCCGCCGCCCGCATCGGTGGCCGAGCTGCTCACCGCCCCGCGCGCGCTTTACACCGCGTTCGAGGCGACCGCGGAGCTGACGAAAGCCGCCTTGCACACGGAGCTGTTCAACCGCATGCGCGAGACGCAGGCCAAGCAGCGCTGGGTCGCGGTGCGCCAGCTGGTCGACGCCCATGCGCCGCGCCGCCCGGAGCGCGACCGCCGCATCGCCGCCGCGAACATACGCTACTACCTGGCGGCGACCGCCTGGCACTACTACCGCGTCTACTTCGGTTTCAGCCTCGAGGACAGCATTGCCGCCGCCGAGACCGCCGTGCGCCAGGCGCTCGACGGGCTGAAGCGCAAATCTTAGCGGCTGGGGTCAACCGGTAGAATCAGGGACAGACCACGTTTTTTGAGAAAACGTGGTCTGTCCCTGATTAGTCGTGCTCAAGCTCGCCACCTTCAACGTCAACGGCATCACTTCCCGGCTATCCAACCTGCTCGAGTGGCTGGAGAAGGCGTCGCCCGACATCGTCTGCCTGCAGGAGCTGAAGGCGCCCGACGAGCGCTTTCCGGCGGCGGCGCTCGAAAAGGCGGGCTACGGCGCGCTCTGGCACGGCCAGCGCTCGTGGAACGGCGTGGCGATCCTGGCGCGCGGCGCCCAGCCGATCGAGACCCGGCGCGGGCTGCCGGGTAACGCCGCCGACGACCAGAGCCGCTACGTGGAGGCGGCGGTGCAGGGCTTGATCGTGGGCTGCCTGTACGCGCCCAACGGCAACCCGCAGCCCGGCCCGAAATTCGACTACAAGCTGGCGTGGCTGGAGCGGCTCATCGCGCACGCCGCCGCCTTGTACGCGAGCGGCCATCCGGTGGTCCTGGCCGGGGACTACAACGTGGTGCCGACCGATTTCGACATTTACAATCCCCGCTCGTGGAAGAAGGATGCCCTGCTCCAGCCCGAGCCGAGGAGACGCTATGAAACGCTCCTCGGCCAGGGGTGGGTCGATGCGCTGCGGTCGCGTTATCCGCAGGAGCGCGTCTATACGTTCTGGGATTACTTCCGCCAGCACTGGGAACGCGACGCCGGCTTGCGCATCGACCACCTTCTTCTGAATGCGAAAATAACGCTGCACGATGCAGGCGTGGACCGCTGGGTACGCGGTAAGGAGCACGCAAGCGACCACGCGCCCGCCTGGGTAACCTTCTCGATCAAAAAGCGATGACGACCTCTACGAAAGAAACGCTGGGCTTCCAGGCCGAGGTGAAGCAGCTGCTGAACCTCATGATCCACTCCTTGTACAGCAACAAGGAGATTTTCCTGAGGGAGCTCATTTCCAACGCCGCCGACGCCGCCGACAAGCTGCGCTTCGAGGCGCTCTCCAACAACGCGCTGTACGAGTCCGACGGCGAGCTGAAGATCCGCATCGCCGTCGACAAGGCGGCGCGCACGCTTACCGTCTCGGACAACGGCATCGGCATGTCGCGCGACGAGGTGGTGCAGAACATAGGCACCATCGCAAAGTCGGGCACGCGCGAGTTCTTCCACTCCCTTACCGGCGAGCAGGCGAAGGATGCGAAGCTCATCGGCCAGTTCGGCGTCGGCTTCTATTCCGCCTTCATCGTCGCCGACCGGGTGACGCTGGTCACGCGCCGCGCCGGCCTGCCGGCCGCCGACGCGGTGCGCTGGGAATGCAACATGAAGGAAGGCGCGGGCGAGTACACCATCGAGCCGGCCGACAAGGCCGCCCGCGGCACCGAGGTGACCCTGCACCTGCGCGAAGGCGAGGACGAGCTGCTCGAGGAGTGGCGCCTGAAGAGCATCGTCACGCGGTACTCCGACCACATCGCGGTGCCGGTGCTCATGAACGACCAGACGGTGAACCAGGCCAAGGCGCTGTGGACGCGGCCCAAGAACGAAATCACCGACGAGCAGTACATCGAGTTCTACAAGCATGTCGGCCACGACTTCGAGGCGCCGCTCGCGTGGACGCACAACCGGGTCGAAGGCCGGCAGGAGTACACCCAGCTTCTCTACATTCCGGCGCACGCGCCCTTCGACCTGTGGGACCGCCAGCACCGGCACGGCCTCAAGCTTTATGTCAGGCGCGTCTTCATCATGGACGACGCCGAGCAGTTGCTGCCGGCGTACCTGCGCTTCGTGCGCGGCGTGGTGGACTCGGCCGACCTGCCGCTCAACGTGTCGCGCGAGATCCTGCAGCAAAGCCGCGACGTCGACGCCATCCGCGCCGGCTGCACCAAGCGCGTGCTCGGCCTGCTCGAGGACCTCGCGGCGAAGGACAAGGACAAGTACGCCGCCTTCTGGAAGGAGTTCGGACGGGTGCTGAAGGAAGGCGCCGCCGAGGACCCGGCGAACCGCGAGCAGATCGCCAGGCTGCTCCGATTCAGCAGCTCGCTTGAGGATTCCGAGATGGAAAGCGTTTCGCTGGCCGGCTACCTCTCCCGTATGAAGGAAGGGCAGGACCGGATCTACTACGTCACCGCCGAGACCTTCCTCGCGGCAAAGCACAGCCCGCACCTCGAGATCTTCCGCAAGAAGGGCATCGAGGTGCTGCTGCTGCACGACCGCGTCGACGAGTGGCTGGTGGCGAGCCTGCCCGAGTTCGAAGGCAAGCCGCTCGCCTCGGTGGCGCGCGGCGAAGTCGATCTGTCAAAGATAAAGAGCGAGGAAAAAGAGCCCGATCACGAGGTAGGCAAGTACGCCGAGCTGCTGCGCTCGCTCAAGTCCGCGCTCGGCGACAAGGTGAAGGACGTGCGCGTGTCCACGCGCCTCACCGAGTCGCCGTCGTGCCTGGTGGCCGACGAGCACGAGCTGGGCGGCAACCTCGCGCGCATCCTGAAGGCGGCGGGGCAGAAGGTGCCGCCGGCCAAGCCCATCCTCGAGATCAACGTCGAGCACGCCCTGGTGAAGCGCCTGGCGCCGGGCGATGCGCAGCTCGATGCCTGGGCCGGGCTGCTGTTCGACCAGGCGCTGCTCGCCGAGGGCGGCCAGCTCGAGGATCCGGCCGGATTCGTCAAGCGCACCAACCAGCTGATGCTCGGCGCGCAGGCCGGCTAGCCGCGCGGCCGGGTCCAGCTTTCCGACCAGGCGAGGCAGCAGCTCGAGGCCGGCTTGCCGAAGCGGTCCACGAGGAATACCTTGCCCGGCGCCGCCTCGCCGTTCACCGAAAGCTGTGCGCTGCGGGCGGGCAGGAAGGTGCTGTAGACGCCGATCGGGCGATTCATCGCCCCGGGCGGCATGGTGAGGATGAACGGCGCCATCAGGTCCCACCACGCGAGCACGATCTCGTCCTTGCCCGAGCTCACGCGCTCCTCGACCGTGCTGAGCGAGTTGCCGGTGCGCGTGAAGTCCGCGTCGATCACCGGCAGCGATTCGTCGGCGAACGGCGGGTGCAGCAGCGTCTCGATGGTGCGCTGGAGGTAGCGCGCGAGGCCCGCGTTGTCCGAGTACAGCTGGATGCGGCCAAGCAAGCTGCTCTCCGCGAACATCGCGTGGCCTTGCCCCGCCGGCGACCACAGCACCCGCCAGTGGCTCACGCGCTCGAGGATGGTTTTGCCGCCGTCGCCGGAGAGCCGGATGAACGAGTTCTCCCCGGTCATGAGGACGTCGTGGGGATCGACCATGCGCGCCTCGCTCATGCCGGCTGCCCCGGATTCTGCTGGCTCTGCGGATCGATGTGGGCCCAGGGCGCGGCGCTTTTCGTCCAGATGTTCGTCCTGATCGCCATGCCGTCCTTGCGGTCGAACAGGCCCGCGCGCACCACGACCAGGTCCTTGTGATCGGTCGCGCGCTGGCTGTACACCGGCGAGCCGCAGTCGGCGCAGAAAAAACGGTAAAGCGTGCGGCCGCTGTCGGCCTTGGCGTCGTAGCGCTTGGGCGTGCCCTGCGTGATCTTGAACGCCGAGCTGGGCACGACCGCGTTGACGCTGCCGGCGGCGCCCGAGGCCCTCTGGCAGGCAGTGCAATGGCAGGCGCGCAGGTCGGTGACCGGCACCTCTACGCTGAAGCGCAGGGCGCCGCAAAGGCAGCTTCCGGTGAGCATGGCGAACCCTCCTCTGTGGAAGGCCGCTACTTTACTTTAGCGCGCGAGCCCCGTGCGCAGCAGGTTGCGCGAGCGCTCGCTGGGTTTCACCAGCGACTCCCACAGCCCTTTCGGGTCGCGCACTGCGAGGGCCGGTTCGGCGTCCCTGACCTGCCAGGCGCCGATCTCGATTTCCTTGCGCAGCTCGCCCGGCCGCCAGATAACCAGCCCGGCGACAAAGCGCGCCTCCTCGGGGTTCGCCTCGATGATCTTGTCCACGGTCGCCGCCTCGTGCACCGCGAACAGGCCGGGCGCCATCTCGATGGCGTTGCCGCCCGGGCTGTCGGGCTGCACCACCAAAGCGAAAATCACGCCGGCATCGAACGGACCGCCGAGGAACACCGGGTCCTCCACCTCCTGCGAGGGCGCGTGCTCCGGGAACAATTTCCCCAGCGTGAAGTTGGTGGGACGGTTGACGATGAACCCCAGGTGCTGGTCGCGGCCGAAAGGCTTCACCAGCAGCACCGTGCCGCCGTAGACCGGATCCTTCAATTCCGGCGCGGCGACAAGGGACAAAGGGCGCCCGAGGTCGTTGGCGGCCGCGGGCGCGGCCAGCCAGGCGAGCAGCAAGGCGAAAAGGACGGCGAATCGGGCGTTACGCATGGCGTGCAAGCTCCTGTGAGGTGCGCATCCGCAAGGAACGGGCCTCCGTAGCGGATGCGCGGGCCCCTGTCGCTGACGCCGCCAAATTACTGCGCCGGCGCGATGAAGTGGTAGTCGTTCGCCCAGGGACCGGTGGCGAGGCCCGATCCGCTCGTCAGGTTGACGGCTCCTTCGGTCGAGATTTCCGCGTCCGAACGCGTGCTGCCGGCGGCCGCGGCATACTGCACCGAGCGCTGCGCGGGCAGGTTGGGCACGGCGCGGTCGACGGCGAGCTGGTCATACGGCGAACGCGCGTCGGCGACGTACGGGGCGACCACCGGGAACTCGATGTTCGGAAGCTGGCGGTCGACCTGCGACTGGTCGTAAGGCGCGCCGATTTCCAGGGCGAGCGCGGGGGCGGCGGATACTGCGAGAGCGACTGCGACGATGTGGCGTTTCATGACGTTGTCCTTTGAGAGTGGGTGGCCGTGATTGACCATGGACCGCAGTCTGCGAGGGCCGTGTCACCGCTCCGTTACAGAAGAATTGCGTCTGAAACCGAAGCGGGTTGCGGCGTGAAACGGCGCGGTAAAAGCGGGGCGCGAGGCTGCGCCCATGAGAGCCGCTTTGCTGGCCGTCGCCCTCATCATCTGTGCGCCGCAGGCCTTCGCCGAGCCCGAGCTCGCCGCTTTCTTCGGCCGCGCCACCGGCGGCAAGGACGTCGACATCGTGCGCCTGGCTTACCGCAAAGGCCCTCTGCAGGTCGGTGCGAGCGCCTGGTGGGTTCCCGACATCCGCGGCAAGACGCGGCGCTACGACCTCAACGCCTCTGCAATATGGCGCGCCGAGCGCGCATGGGGTTATCTCGAGGCGGGATTCGGTCCTTACCTGCTGTCGCGAACGGTCAATAACCGCACGACCAGCCTGCCTTCGGAGCTGCAGTTCGGCTCGCACGTCGGCGCCGGGCTGCGCTTGGGCAGGACGACGCTCGGCCTCGCCTTCCAGCACCTGTCGAATGCGGGCATCAAGCAGCCCAACGGCGGCATCGACTTCGTGCAGCTCACCCTGGGGTACGCGCTATAGTCGGCGCGTGGAGAAGGAGCACTTCCTTCGCGAAGATCGCCGGCTGCTGGGCGGGCTGCTGGGCCAGGTGATCGCCCACCAGGTCGGCGAGGCGACGCGCGAGCGCATCGAGGCCATCCGCCAGACCGCGGTCAAGTTCCGGCGCACCGGCGAGCCCGCCGCCGTCAAGGCCGAGCTCGAGGCGCTGCTCGATGCGCTGCCGGTCGACGAGACCCGCCACGTGGTGCGCGCGTTCAGCTACTTCCTGCACCTGCTCAACATCGCCGAGGACGCGCAGCAGAATCGCCGCCGGCAGGCGCACGCGGAGCGCGGCTCGCCGCACCGGCCGGGAAGCTTCGCCTTTGCGCTCGAGAAGATCGCCGGCGCGCAGACTGCGCTGGCGTGGTTCGAACGCGCGCGCATCAGCCCGGTGCTGACCGCGCATCCGACCGAGGTGCAGCGCCAGAGCATCCTCGATTGCGAGCGCGAGATCGCGCGGCTCGTCGCCCTCGCGCCCTCGGCGGCGCGCGATCGCGCCTTGCATGCGGAGGTGCTGCGGCTGTGGCTCACCGCGATGCTGAGGCTCTCGCGCCTGAGCGTGGCCGACGAGATCGCCAACTCGCTCGCCTATTTCCGGCTGACCTTCATCGACGAGCTGCCGCGGCTGTATGCCGACCTGGAGGAGACGCTGCGGGAGCGCTTTTCGCTGCCGCGCGAGCCGTGGCTGCCGCCTTTCCTGGTCGTGGGCACCTGGGTGGGCGGCGATCGCGACGGCAATCCGAACGTGGGCGCCGATACGCTGCAGACCGCAGTATCGCTGCAGGCGCGCATGATCCTCGGCCACTACCTGGAGCAGGTGCATCTGCTGGGCCGCGAGCTCGGCCTGTCCGAGCGCCTCATGGCCGCCCCGCGCGAAGTGCTGGAGCTCGCGGCGCGCTCCGGCGACGAGTCGCCGCATCGCAAGGACGAGCCGTACCGGCGGGCGCTCTCCGGCATCTACAGCCGCCTCGCGGCGAGCGCCGGCTTCGACGCCGTCCCGGCGCCGGCGGCGAAGCGCCCCCCCTACGGCGCGGCCGCCGAATTCGCCGCCGAGCTCGACATTCTCGCGCGCGGGCTTGAAGCGCAAGGCGCGGCGCTGCTGGCCGCCGGCCGGCTGCGTGCGCTGCGCCGCAAAGTGAGCCTGTTCGGCTTTCACCTCGCCCCGATCGACCTGCGGCAGAACGCCGACGAGCATGCCGAAGTGGTGGGCGAGCTGCTCGCGCGCGCGGGGGTCGCCGCGGACTACGGCCGGCTGGACGAGGCGTCCCGCGTACAGATCCTTGCCCGGGAGCTGTCGGGCCCGCGGCCGCTGCGCGTGCCGGGCGCCGCCTATTCGCCGCTTGCCGAGGGCGAGCTGCGCGTGATGCAGAAGGCCGGGGAGGCGCGCCGCCGCCTGGGCGAGGCGGTGGTGTCGCGGTACGTGATCTCGCACTGCGAGTCGGTGTCCGATTTGCTGGAGGTGGGCGTGCTGCTGCGCGAGGCGTCGATTTCCGGCGTGGACATCATTCCGTTGTTCGAAACCATTGCGGACCTGCAGCGCTGCGGCGCGGTGCTGGAGCAGGCGCTCGCGCAGCCGCTGTATCGGGCCTGGGTACGCTCGCGCGGCGACGAGCAGGAGGTGATGCTCGGCTACTCCGACAGCAACAAGGACGGCGGCTACCTGTCTTCGACCTGGACCCTGTACAAGGCGACCCAGGCGCTGATGCGCGTGTGCCGGGCGCACGGGGTGCGGCTGCGCCTGTTCCACGGTCGCGGCGGCACGGTGGGCCGCGGCGGCGGGCCGAGCTACGAGGCGGTGCTGTCGCAGCCCCCGGGCAGCGTCGATGGCGCCCTGCGCCTCACCGAGCAGGGCGAGGTGATTGCCAGCAAGTACGCCGATCCCGAGAACGGCCGGCGCAACCTCGAAATCCTGGCCGCGGCCGCCCTCGAGGCGAGCTTTGCCGCGGCAGAGCCGGAGGGCCATGCACGCCACGTCGAGATCCTGGAAGAGCTCTCGGCGCTCGCGCTGCACGAGTACCGCAGCCTGGTGAAGACCCCCGGGTTCATGGATTACTTTCGCGCCGCCACGCCGTTCGCCGAGATCGCGAGCCTCAACATGGGCAGCCGCCCCGCCGCGCGCAAGGGATCGAAGAGGCTGGAGGACCTGCGCGCAATTCCGTGGGTGTTCAGCTGGAGCCAGTGCCGCGTCATGCTGCCGGGCTGGTACGGGTTCGGCGCGGCGGTCGCGAGATGGCGCGAGCAGGAAAAAGGCAGCCTGGAGGAGCTGCGCGACATGCACCGCCGCTGGCCATTCTTTCGCGCCATGCTGTCCAATCTAGACATGGTGCTCGCCAAGACGGACCTCGGCATCGGCGAGCGCTATGCCGAGCTCGCGCCCAACGGCGGCACCTTCTTCGCGAGAATTTCCGCGGAATGGCAAGCAACGCGCACGCAGCTGCTTGCCATTACCGGGTCGGACGGGTTCCTCGCCGATAACCCGGTGCTCGCCCGCTCCATCCGCAATCGCTTCGCCTACCTGGACGCGCTCAACCATCTGCAGGTCTCGCTGCTGCGCCGCCACCGGGCCGGGGAGCGCGACGAAGCGACGGTGCGCGCCATCCACCTCACCATCAACGGCATCGCCGCGGCGCTGCGGAACAGCGGCTAGCCGGCGCTGGACTTTGCCCGGCGATGCGGCCACCATGCCCGGTCAGGCCTAACTGAGGAGGAGGGATCCATGACGGTTCGCAACCGCGTCGCCGCCTGCTGCATTCTCGCCATCATCGCCTGTGGAGCATCGGGAACGGCGCTCGCGCAGCTTAAGGTCAAGCAGGGCATGCTCAACGTACCGGCGCTGTCGCCGCTGTGGATCCTGCCCGAGGAGGCGAAGAAGCACGGCATCGAGATCGAGTCGGTGATGTTCCAGCGCTTTGCCGACGCGCGCACGGCGCTCGCCTCGGGCGACATCCAGCTCACCGCCTTCGGCCCGCAGGACATTTCGCTCGCGCTCGGCGCGGGCAACAAGAGCCTGGTGGGCGTGGCGGGCGTGGGCTCGGGCAACGACTGCCTGATCGTGCGCAAGGGCGAGGACGTCAAGGCGTGGAAAACGCTGTCCGACAAGCGCATCGGCATCGGCGCGGGGTCCATCTCCTGGCTCAAGTTCGCCGCCTCGGTGCAGGAGAACGGCCTCAAGTACAACCAGCTCAAGATCGTCAACATCGTCGGCGGCGGCGCGAACTACCTGAAGGCGCTGCAGGGCAAGGAAATCGACATGGCGGTGGTCTGGCAGCCCTTCTGCGCCCAGGCCATCGTCGACGGGTTCGGCGCCTATCCGACGCTCGATCACAACCGCTCGAAGACCGTGGGGGGGCTCATCTCGGTGCTGGCGGTGAACCGCGGGTTCATGGACCAGAACCGCGATGCGGTGCAGAAGCTGGTGAGCAGCTACATCGATGTGCTTAAAATCGCCACCGCCGACCCGAAGCGCTGGGCGCGCATCTATGCCGAGAAAGCCGGCCTGCCGGAGAACGTGGCCGCCGAGTCCATCCGCACCACGAGGCTCGACCCGACGCTGCCGCTGGAATCGATCAAGCGCATCTCCAAGTTCCTGTCGGACAATGGCGTGATCACGCGCGACGTGTCGGGCGAGGTGGCGCAGCACTACACCTACGAGTTCCTGTCCAAGGCAACCGGCAAGTCCGCGGAGCAGCTGGGCCTCAAGCAATAGGCCGGTGACAAGCACGCGGTTGCGCACGCCTTGGTTTCTGCTGCTGCCGGCGGCGCTGCTCGTCCTGTGGCACGTCGCGGTGGCGCAGCAGTGGGTCACCCAGGGCATCATCCCCTCGCCCGCGACGGTGCTGGAGTCGTGGCACACCTGGGTCTTCGGCGGCGGCAAGGCGGGCATGCTGTCGCCGTACTCGGGCACCTGGCTGGATAACGTCACGTACTCCACGCGGCGCGTGCTGCAGGGCTTCGCGATCGCCGCGCTGGTGGCCATCCCGCTCGGCCTGATGATCGGCTGGAACCGCCTGGTGGCGCGGCTGGTGGATCCGTCCATCCAGCTGTTTCGGCCCGTGCCGATCACCGCCTGGCTGCCCTTCGCCATCGCCGTGTTCGGCATCTACGACGCGAGCGCGCTGTTCCTCATCGGCCTGGGGGCCTTCTATCCCATCGTGGTGAACACCACGCACGGCGTGCGCGACACCAACCTGCTCCTGCTGCGCGCGGCGCGCATGATGGGCGCGCGGCCGTTCACGGTGCTCGCCAAGGTGGTGTTCCCTTCGGCGCTGCCGTCCATCTTCACCGGGCTGCGGCTGGGCGTGGGCGTGGCATGGACCGCCGTGATCGTGGCCGAGATGATCGCGGTGAAATCGGGGCTGGGCTACGTGCTGTGGGACGCCTATTACGTGGGGCGCATGGATATCTGCGTCGCCACCATGTTCTCGGTCGGCCTGCTCGGCTATCTGTCGGATCGGGTGATCGTGGCGCTTTCGCGCTTCGTGCTGCGCTGGCGCACGCTTGAGGCGCACGCGTGATCCACATCTCAAAAGTCTCGAAAGAATTCGTCACCGGGGAGCGGCGGGTCCTTGCGCTCGAAAACATCGACCTGCAGGTCGCGGAGCGCGAGTTCGCCGCCATCCTGGGGCCTTCCGGGTGCGGCAAGTCCACGCTGCTCAACATGGTGGCCGGCTTCGAGCGGCCCACGCGCGGCAGCGTGCGCGCGGCGGGCGCCGAAGTGAGCGAGCCATCGCCGCAGCGCGCGGTCGTGTTCCAGGAGCCGGCGCTGTTTCCCTGGCTCACGGTGCTGGACAACGTCGTGTTCGGCCCCAGGACCCAAGGCCAGCCGGCCGCCGAGTACCGCGCCCGGGCGCAGCAGATCCTGGAGCAGGTGGGGCTGGTCGGCTTCGAGTCGCACTACCCGGCGGAGCTCTCGGGCGGCATGCGCCAGCGCGTCGGCATCGCGCGCGTGCTCATCATGCAGCCGCAGATCCTGCTGATGGACGAGCCGTTCGGCGCGCTCGATGCGCAGACCCGCTCGCTCATGCAGGAGCTGCTGCTCGAAGTGTGGGAGCGGCACCACCAGACGGTGCTGTTCATCACCCACGACATCGAGGAGGCGCTGCTCCTCGCCGACCGCGTCTACGTGATGACCGCGCGCCCGGGACGCATCAAGAAGACCATCGCGGTGGACATCCCGCGGCCGCGGGCCATGGAGCTCACCACCTCGCCGGAGTTCAACCAGCTGCGCCGCGAGGTGCTCGCGCTGATCCGCGAGGAAAGCCAGCGCGCCGCCGCCGAGCGCGAGCGCGTCAGATGACGTTCAGCGCCGCGGCGAGCAGCAGCGCGTCGGCGCCCGGTCGTCCGACCAGCTGCATGCCCGGCCCGCCGGCCCGCGGCACGCTGATCGCGGGTAATCCGAGGACGCTCGCCGGCACCGTGTAGTCCGCCTGGTTCTCGGGCGCCGGCAGGTGGAACGCAAACGCCTCCTGTGGCGTGGTCGGCAGCGCCACCACGTCGGCCTCGTCGAACCAGCCGGCCATGACGCTGCCGCAACGTTCCAGCTCTTTTCGGGCCCGGGCGAGCCGCGGCTCATCGGCGTTGCGGCCGAATTCCAGCGCCTTGCGCAGGGCCGGGGAAATGGCCGAACGCGGGTCGGCGAGCAGCGCGGCGTGCACCCCGGCGGCTTCGCGCTCTACCATGAGCAGCGCGGCGCGCCGCAGCGCGGTCCAATCCAGGCCGTTCAATTCGATCAGCTTGATGCGCGGGTCACCGGCGGGCGTGATTCCGGCGAGCTGCCCGGCAAGCTTGATGCTCCTTGTCAAAACCCCGATTCGATCGAAGGAAGGGGCGAGCGGCAGGACCCCGTCCATGGAGAAGGCGCCCGGGCTGGGCACGAAGCCGACCACGCCGCAGTAAGACGCGGGAATGCGCACCGAGCCCAGCGTGTCGGTTCCGAGCGCGGCGTCGCAGAGGCCCGCGGCGACCGCGGCGGCGGAGCCGGCGCTCGAGCCGCCGCAGGTGTAGCCGTGGCGCGCGGGGTTGTGGCAGCGGCCGAACCACGGGTTGTCGCCCAGCGCGCCGAACGCCGCCTCGTCCATCAGCGTTTTACCCAGGACCACCGCGCCTTTGCTTTTCAGCACGGAAACGCAGGCGGCGTCCCTGGCGGGGATCCGCTGCCGGTAGACCTGCATGCCGGCGGCGCAGCGCATTCCGGCGACATCGATGTTGTCCTTAACCGCAAGTCCGATCGACCCGCTTCCCGCGGACGCAGCGACTTCGACGAACGCACCGAGCGACGGGTTCAGCTTCCCGATGCGGCGCAGGTACTCCTGCGCGCTCACTTTTTCATGCCGAGGATGCCGCCGCTGGTCGAGCGTGGGTCGCGGCTGCGCCATGCGCCGATGTCCACGGCCGACAGGAAGTTGAACAGCAGCCGGTTGAATTCCTCGGGCTCCTCCAGGTTGATGGTGTGGCCGGAGGAGGGAATCACCGCCAGCGCGGAGCTGGAGATGCTGCGCTTCATGAGGAGCGACGGCTCGAGGCACGGCTCGTCCTCGTCGCCGGTGACGATGAGCGTGGGCACCTGGAGCGCACGCATGCCGTCGACCAGCTCCCACAGCGAAGGCCGGCGTCCCTGCACGCCGCGCATGGTGAGCGCCGAGCCGGGCGTGGAGTGCTCGGCGAGCTGCGCGGCGAACTCCTGCCAGCCGCGCGGGTCCTTGTTGCGGAACTGCACCCGCGTCGGGCCCATCGAATAGCGCCTGGCCACCTCGCGCATGCCTTCCTTCTCGATCTGCGCCGCGGCGGCGCGGGTCTCCTCGCGGAATTGCTCGCGCTTGGCGGGCTCGGCGCCGTAGCCGCAGCCGCCCACGAGCAGCGAGCGCGCCCGCTCGGGGTAGGTCATGCCGAAGTGCAGCGCGGCAAAGCCGCCCATCGACAGGCCGCAGATATGCGCCTTGTCGATCTTCAGGTGGTCGAGCAGCGCGCGGATGTCGTCGCGCGCCCGTGCCTGCGAATATTTTTCCGGGTCCTCGGGCACGTCGGAAGGCGGGTAGCCCCGGGCGTTGAAGGCGACGCAGCGGTAATACCGGGAGAAGAACCGCATCTGCGGCTCCCAGCTGCGGCAGTCGCCCGCGTACTCGTGCACGAAGACAAGCGAAGTGCCGGCGCCGCACTCCTCGTAGTGCAGCTTGACGCCGTCGTCGGTCAGGGCATGAGGCACGGTGGCTCCTTTCAGGCGCCGAGGTTGAGGACCACGCCGCTGAGCTGCCCGGCGCGCGCGGAGGCGACGAAGGCCACGGTGTCGGCCACCTGCTCGGGCTCGATCATGCGGCCGAAGGCGCTGCTGCCCGAGGTCTTCATGACATGCAGGATGCGGTCGGTGCGGGTGGCGGGCGGGTGCACCCCGAGCACGCGGATGCCGTGCTCGTGCGAGCCCTTGCCCAGGGCCTTGGTGAAGGCGGCCAGGCCGGCGTTGGCCGTAGTGCCGCAGATGTACTCGAACGACGGATTCTCGCCCGCCATGCCGATGACGTTGACGATCACCCCGCCACCGCGCTCGCGCATGCGCGCGTAAAGCTCCCGGGTCAGGTTGATATAGCCGAACACCTTGAGCTCCCAGGCGTGGCGCCAGCGCTGTTCGTCGAGCGCCTCCAGCGTGCCGCCCGGGATGTCCCCGGCGTTGTTCACCAGGATATCCATCTGGCTGCAGTCCGCGGCCAGCCGCTTGAGCGCCGCGCCGTCTCGCAGATCCACCGGATGGAGCGCGACATCGCCCTTAAGCTCGCCGCGCGCCTGTTCGAGACGTCCGGCATCGCGTGCCGCCAAGTGCACCCGGCAGCCTTCCCCAAGAAAGGCGCGC
>DATACE010000311.1:0-15848 GCA_036259215.1 Burkholderiales bacterium
CAGCCGCCGGCGCGAGCGCAGGTGCATGTGCACGTCGCCCGCGGCGACAAGAGGTAAGCCACACAGCTTCGAAAGTTGTTTTAGCTTTTCCAACTTCATTCGATCGTTCGGCCCGCAGTGCAGCTCGGCGGCGAGCCAGGCGCGGCCCTCGAAGCGCTCGGCGATCCACCTCGCCTCCTCTTCCTTCTGCGTGATGGACAGCACCAGCGCGCCGCTGCCGGCGAGCGGCTCCAGGTCGGCGCGCGAAAGCGCATAGCCGCCCTTCCTGCTGCGGCGCCGGCCGGCGCTGATCAGCGCCGAGATCGCGCCGTACGAGCGCCGGTCGCTGGCAAGCAGGACGATTTTGAATTCCTTTTCAATCAGGATTTCCGTTCCCAGGATCAGCTTGAGCCCGCACTCCTTCGCCGCGAGGTGCGCGCGCACCGCGCCGGCGAACGAGCATTCGTCGGTGAGGGCGAGCGCCTGGTAGCCCAGCGCGGCGGCGCGCTCCACCAGCTCCTCCGGGTGCGAGGCGCCGCGCAGGAAGCTGAAGTTGGAAAGGCAGTGCAGCTCGGCGTAATCAGGCAAACAGGCCATGCAGGAACCAGCCCTCCTTCTCGCGGTAGATCCAGGCGAGCGACTGATCGCCCATCTGCGCCACGAAGTAGTCGCGGCTCGCCTCGTCGCCGTCCCACCATCCCGACTCGATGCGCTCGGGTCCGACCAGCAGTTCGAATTCGGTTTCCTTCAGTTTTCTTCTTTCCATCAACCACAGCGGCCGCGGCCCGGGCTCGCAAAATTCGTGCGGGTCCCATTCGCCCGGCTCGACGCGCCGCCAGGCGTGCTCGGGGCGGTGGTCGGGATGCGTCGCCAGGCCGCCGACCGCGTCGTGCCCGAGGCGCGCGCGCAGCCGCTCGATGAGGCGCGCCCAGCCTTCCGCCTCGCACGCCGCGTCGCCGAACAGGCCGGCGCTGCGGCCGGGCAGCGGCTCGAAATCCGCGGCTTCCAGGCCGATGCCCTCCACGGGCTGCGCCACCGCCGCGCTCGAGAGCTTTTGCTGCAGCACTTCGGCCAGCCGCCCGGCCTCGCGCGCGGGCGATGCCAGGCCGACGTCGATTTTCGAAGTGCCCTCATCGTGGAAAAGCGTCAATGCAAAACCGCGAATGCCCGCCTGGCGCGCGGCGAGCAGGCCTTCGAGCTGCACCAGCAGGCGGCGCGCCGCGAACAGCAGGCCTTCGGCGTGCGTCACCTCGGCGGGCAGCTCGAGCTTCGCGGCAAAGCGCGCCGGCGGCGAAAAGAAGGCGCGCGGCTCGGCAGCGGCGCCAAGCGCGCGGTCCAGGTCGTCGACCAGCGCCTGCCCGCAGCGCCGCCCCAGCCCTTCGCGCGGCAGCCGCAGCAGCTCGCCGACGCTCGCAATGCCGATGCTGCGCAGGAAGGCGAGCGCCTCGCCGCTGCTGGCGGCCTCGATTTCCACTTTCTCGAGGTCTTGATGGGAAGAACGCGAAAGCCAGAGCGCAGCGCGCGGCGTCGCGGCGGCGGCCATCCCGGCCTGCCATCCCATGGCGGCAAGGCCGGCCTGTACGCCGCGCATGAGCGCGGCCCGGCCGCCGAACAGGCGCAGGCTGCCCTGCACCTCGAGCAGCAGGCCCTGCGGCGGCTCGAGCGAGACCTTAGGCGTGAACTGGCACGCCCAGGCGGCGATCGCCTCGAGCGTGCCCGGCGGCAGGGGCGGAAAGTGCAGTGCGAGCCAGAGCATGGACCGGCCTTTTCAGCGAAAGGCGCAACGGCGCGGCGGCCGGCGCGCCGCGGCGCTTGAGGATGTGAACGCCAAGGGCCTCGCCGGCCGGCTCCAGCGAGAGGCGCAGGGCCGCAGGCGAAGCGCCGTGCGCGGCCTGCAGCGGGCGAAACAGCGCCACCCAAGTGCGGCCCGCCTCGGCGGCGACCGCCAGGCGCCGCAGCTCCTGGTAGCGGGCGCCGGGGAACCAGGCGAGCAGCGCATGGCAGGTGGCGGAGCGCAGCACCTGCTCGGCGGCCCACAGCGCGTCCCGGCGCCCGCGGGCCTGGACTACCGCGAGCTGCGCGAGGTCGACCCCCGCGGCGGCGAGCGCCGGGGCGTACGGCAGGTGGGGCGGCGCAATCCACACCACGCGCTTGCCGGCCCAGGAAAGCCGCGCGAGCGCCGGCAGCACGAGCTGCAGCTCGCCGATGCCTTCGCGCCCGGCGAGGATTTCACTCAGGCCTGCGGCCGGCCAGCCGCCGCCGGGCAGCTCCCGGTCGAGCTCGGCAAAGCCGCTGGGAATGGCCGGCACGGCGCACGACAGCGCCCCGCCGCGCCAGACCGGATGCCTCTGCAGGATGTCTTCGAGGGCCGCTGCCATAGTGTGTTTATATACAGTACCGATGCGGCTGGCAAGCTGTCGCCGCCGAGCAACGCTCGCACCGGCCGGCTCACCCTGCGCGCATCCGCGTCACATACCGACTGCGCATAATCGCTGCGGTCCCATGCTTCGCTGCGCCGCGCTCATCGCCGCCGGAATCCTCGCTGCCACGGCCGCCGGCGCCGCGGAGGACTCCGGACCCGAGCTCTGGGTGAACCCGGGGATGCTCTCGCATCACTTCAAGGACGATCGGGACTACCGCGAGGAGAACTACGGCCTGGGCGTCGAGCTGTTCCTGACCCCGCGGCACGGCTTGCTGGCCGGCAGCTTCCTGAACAGCAACGACGAGCGCACCCGCTACGTGGGCTATCACTGGCGCCCCTTGCAGCTCGCCGCCGGACGCCTGCGCTTCAGCGGCGGGCTGGCGTTCGCGCTGATGGACGGCTACTCGGACGTGCGCGACGGCAACACCTTCGCGGTCGTGCTGCCTGCCCTGTCGCTCGAATACCGCGCCGTGGGCGCGCACCTCATCTTTCTCCCGCACCGGGAGCACTCGAGCGCGCTCGCCCTGCAGCTCAGGCTGCGGCTGTGGGCGTGGTAGCGGCTCCCGGGATGAAAAGCACGAAGAGATTGGCGATGATGATGGTGAGGGCCAGGAAGTAGAACGTGGCGAGCAAGCCGTGGCGGTCGGCCACCATGCCGGCAAGCAGCGGGCCCGCGGCTGCGCCGAGCGCCTGCGCGCCGAAGAGGATGCCGATGCTCGAGCCGCCCATGTTGCGCGGCGTGGTCTCGAGCATCCAGGCCTGCACCACCGGGCGCAGCGCGTAGAGGAAAAAACCCAGCACCGCGACAAGGCCTACGAACAGCGGCGAGCCGCCGGCGAGCGCCATGGCGACCAGCACCAGTGCGGTGCATGCCATGCTGCTGACGGCGATGTTCTTGCGCCCGAGCCGATCCGACAGGTGGCCGGCCACCGGCGCCGCGGCGAAGCCCGCCGCCTGGAGCGCGAAGAGGCAGGCGCCGACCAGGAACGGCGAATAGCCCATGTCGTGGGCGAGGTACACCGGCAGGAAGGTGAGCAACGAGGTTTGCGTCATCGAGCGGAAAATCGAGCCCGTCGAGAGCAGGACCAGGGCCCGGCTCCTGAAAAGGTCGCGCAAGCCGTGCAGGTACTGCGCGAAGGACTGCAATTCGGCTTTGCGGCCGCCGACGCTCAGCGTGCCGAGGAAGGCGAGCATGAGCAGCGCCACTACCAGGCCCGGCAGGACGTTCATCACCACGACTTCACGCCAGGAGAACACCGCGAGCGCGGCGCCGACCACCAATGGGGCCACCGCATCGCCGACGTTGCCTCCCATGCCGTGCAGCGACAGCACCAGGCCTTTGCGCGCGGGATAGCGCTGGCCCAGCGTCGGAATCGCGGTGGGATGCCACAGGCTGTTGCCGAAGCCGACCAGCGCGACGCAGACGAGCAGCATCGCGTAGCCGTGCGTGAAGCCGATGAGGAGATAAGGGAAACCCACCCAGAACAGCGATACCGCCATGAGCAGGCCTTTGCGGCCGACCGTATCGACCAGCATGCCGCCGGGCACGTTGGCCACCGCGGCGGCGATGTACTGGCAGGTGATGACCAGCCCGATCTGGCTGTAGCTCAGGCCGAGCTCGGTGCCGATCAGCGGGATGAGCAGGAAAAAAGTGGCGGGATACCAATGCGTCAGGCTGTGCCCGACGGTAATGAGCCAAAGCTCGCGCCAGGCGCCCCCCTTCTTCATCCGCGTATTCTAAACTTGCGCCATGCGCGCCGAGCAGAATGAGCTTCTGACCCGCACCGGTCCGGGTACGCCGATGGGCGAGCTTTTCCGCTGCTACTGGCTGCCGGCGCTGCTCGCTACGGAGCTTCCTGCCCCCGATGGCCCGCCGGTGCGCGTAAGGCTGCTGTCGGAGCGGCTGATCGCGTTCCGCGACTCGGGCGGACGCCTGGGCCTGGTGGACGAGTTCTGCGCCCACCGCGGCGTATCGCTCTGGTTCGGGCGCAACGAGGAGCACGGGCTGCGCTGCGCGTACCACGGCTGGAAGTACGACGTGAGCGGCCAGTGCGTCGAGATCCCTTCCGAGCCCGGCAACCCGCAGCTTTGCAAGCGGATGAAGCTCAAGTCCTATCCCCTGGTGGAGCGCGGCGGAGTGCTGTGGACCTACATGGGACCGGCCGAGCGCCAGCCGCCGCTGCCCGAGCACGAGTGGGCGACGCTGCCCGCCGCCCAGCGCTACGTCTCCAAGCGCTGGCAGGAATGCAACTACCTGCAGGCGATGGAGGGCGGCATCGATTCCAGCCACGTCTCCTTCCTGCACCGGCATACGATGAAAGTGGATCCCCTGTTCAAGGGATCCCGGGCCAACGACTACAACCTGAAGGACCTGCGGCCGCACTTCGAGGTGGTGGAGTCGGCTGGCGGGCTGTACATCGGCGCACGGCGCAACGCCGAGGATGACCAGTACTACTGGCGCATCACGCAGTGGGTGATGCCCAGCTTCACCCTGATCCCGCCGCGCGGCGACCATCCGATTGGCGGCCACGCCTGGGTGCCGATGGACGACCAGAACTGCTGGGCCTGGAGCACCAACCACCACGCCACGCGTGCGCTCACGCGCGAGGAGCGCGAAGCGCTGGAGGCGGGCAAGGGAATCCACACGCCGCTGATCCCGGGCAGCTTCCGGCCGGTGGCCAACCGCGACAACGACTACCTGATGGACCGCCGGGCGCAGCAGGAAGGCCGCAGCTTCTCCGGCGTCGAGGGCTTCGCCATGCAGGACGCCTCGGTGCAGGAAAGCATGGGACCGATCCAGGACCGTACCCGCGAGAACCTGGTGCCCACCGACCAGGGCATCGTCATGGCGCGCCGCCGGCTGATCGCCGCCGCGCAGGACCTCGCCAAAGGCATCCGGCCGCCGGGCGTCGAGGCGCTCCACCAGCGGGTGCGGCCGGTGTCGATCCTCCTGCCGCGCGGCGCCGCCTTCGGCGAGGCCGCCGCCGAGCACCTCACGCCGCAGGCCGGCGCCGCCCACGCCACTGTCTGAGGTAGGGCAGGACGAGCGAAAGGGCGAGCAGGCCCCATAGCGCGTTGCCCAGCGGCGAGGAAAACAGCACCAGCACGTTTCCTTCCGAAATGCGCAGCGCGCGCACCAGGTACTGCTCGAACAGCGGGCCCAGGATGATGCCGATCAGCATCGCGGTCACGTGGTAGCTCGTCTTGTGGGCGATGTAGCCGATGACGCCGAACACCAGGGCGAGCGCCATGTCGAACAGGTACTGGCGCTCGCTGAACGCCGCCACGATGGTGACCAGGATGATGACCGGCGCAAGGTAGGTGGTTTCAATCAGCACGATGCGCGCCATGTAGCGCGCGAGCGGCAGGATGGTGAAGATCATGAAGATGTAGGCCACCGCCATGGCGACGAACACCCCGTAGGCGAGCTCCGGGTTGGTCTGGAACAGGCGCGGCCCCATGACCATGCCGTGGTACTGCAGCACGATCATCATCACGGCCGACGTGGTGCCGCCGGGCACGCCCAGCGCCAGCATCGGCACCAGGCTGCCCGAAGTGACGCCGTTGTTGGCGGCTTCCGGCGCGATCACCCCTTCGGGCACGCCGGTGCCGTAGCGCTCCGGGTGCTTGGACCACAGGCGCGACTGCTGGTAGGCGACGAACGCGGCGATGCTGGCGCCCGCGCCCGGCACGATGCCGATGAAAAGGCCGACGAACGAGGTCCAGACGATGTGCCACCACTTCTGCAGCGAGATGCGCAGCCCGTCGACGGTATCGGCCCACTGCGTGCGCCGGGCGCGCTCGCGGCCCTCCTTGCTGACGATCAGCTTCTCCTCGATCATCACCAGCGCCTCGGACACCGCGAACAGGCCGATCAGCGCCGCCACCAGCGGCACGCCGTCGTACAGCTCGAGAAAGCCGAAGGTGGCGCGCGGCGCGTTGTAGATGTGGTCGGTGCCGATGACGCCGATCAGCAGGCCGAAGAACCCGGCGATCAGGGCCTTCAGCGTGTCCTTGGCCGCGATCACGGCGATCAGCGTCAGGCCGAACAGCATCACCACCACCATCTCCACCGAACGCAGGTAGAGGCCGAGCTGCGACAGCCACGGCAGCAGCGCCAGCGTGGCGAGCGTGGTGATGAGCCCGCCCAGCACGGAGGCGACGAACGACAGCACCAGCGCCTGTTGCGCCTGCCCTTTCTGCGTCATGGGATAGCCGTCGAGCGTGGTGGCGGCCGCCCCGCCCGAGCCCGGAATGCGCACCAGGATCGCCGGGATCCCGCCGGAGAGATGGTTGGCGCAGTACAGCGAGACCATGAAGGCGAAGGCCTGCTCGACCGGCACGGCCAGCGTGAGCGGCAGCAGCATGATGAGGGTGTTCTGCGGGCTGAAGCCGGGCAGCACGCCCACCACGATGCCCAGCAGGATCGCCGGCCAGATGACCCACCACAGGCCGAACTGCGCGGCGAACTGCCCGGCCAGGAACTCCCAGCTCACGACAGCAGCTTTTCGATCGGTCCGTGCGGAAAATCCGACTGCAGCGCCACGATGAACAGCAGGTAGGCGGCGGCCGCGACGGCGAGCGGCAGCCCGAGCAGCGGCGCGGGCCGGCGCACGCCCATGACCGCGAGCGCCGCGAGCATCGCGCAGAACAGGCCCAGCGTGAGCCCCGCCCACGGCAGCGTGGCGATGAACGCCGCCGTGACTGCGATCATGCCGAGCCGCTTGGCCGTCACGTCGGCAGGCCGCCACAGCGAGTCGGCGCGCAGGTCGCCCTCGCCGCGCGCCAGCTGGCGCGCCATGCGCACGAGCTGCAGCGCGATGAGCAACACCAGGATGGCGCCGATCAGCGCGCCGTTCGCCTTGGCCTCCCAGGGAAGCTCGGCGATCGAGTGGAAGAAGTAGCTCGCGAAGCCGAGCGCCAGCGCGGGGATGACGAGGTCCGCCCCGAGCGGCGCCCTGGGCTTCACTTCTTCGCCGTCAGCAGCGAGCGGTATTCGTTCGCCAGCTCCACCATGGACTGCACGTAGCGGGTGCACGCGGCGCGGTCGCCGTACAGGATGCCTTCGACCGGCGCGCCGGTCTTGGCGTAGGCCTCCCGGTATGCCGGCATGTCCGACACCTGCCGCGAGGTTTTCTCGAGCAGCGCGAAGCGCTCCGGGAATTTCTCGATCGCCTCGGTATGGATGGCCCACGAGCGCGACGAGGAAAGGTCGGGCAGCTTGGTGCCGAACACGGCGTTGATGGCCGGCGCGTTGTCGCTGTACTTCGCCATCTTGTGCTCGTCGTTGAATACGCCCAGCACGCGCAGCTGGTCTTTCGCCGCGATCACGCCGGCGATAGGCAGGGCGCCGCAATCGACCTCGCCGTTCAGCACCGCCACCATCGTGGGATTGCCCCCGCCGTAGGGCACGAGGTTGAACTTCGCGTTGAGCGCGGCGCCCAGGGCGAGCATGCCGATCGAGGCCGGATGCGGCAGGCGGCTGACGGCCACGTTGACCGTGCGCTTTTTCGCCTCGGCGGCGAGGTCTTCGACGCGCTTGAAGGGACTCTGGCGGCGCACGAACACCACGCTGTCGTCGACATCCGTGCGGCAGAAATACTGGTAGTCCTCGGGGAAGCGGTAGGGCGGCTTGCGCAGCGCGTACATGATCATCTCCGGGCCCATGTTGCCGAAGAGCAGGTTGTACGCGTCCTTCTCGCGCTTGTTCACGAACACCTCGTAGCCGACCTGGCCGGCGGCGCCGGGGAAAAAGCCGTACTCGAACTGGGTCTTGAGCAGCGGGCCCCAGAAGTCGTCGAATACTCGGGCCAGGCGCTCGGCGCCTCCTCCCTGGGCGGTGGGTACGACTACGCGCATGTTGCGCGACGGGTAGGCCTGCGCGCGGGCGGGCGGCCACGCCGCGAGCGCAGCGGCGGCTCCCGCGCCTGCGAGCAGCCGTCGACGGACGGTATCGGTCATCGGGGACTCCTCCTCACGCTTAGATTACACAAACCTCAGGCGAAACGGGCGGCCGAAAACGGCGCCGGATCCACGAACGGCGCCTCCCCGGTGATCAGCTCCGCGACCAGGCGACCGGTGGCCGGCCCGAGGGTGAAGCCGTGATGCGCATGGCCGAACGCGAACCACAGGCGGCGATGGCGCGGCGCAGGGCCGATGACCGGCAGCATGTCCGGCGTGCACGGCCGCGAGCCCATCCACGGCTCGGGATCGAGCCGTTCCGCCAGGGGGAACAGCTCGCGCGCGATCGGCTCGGCGCGATTGAGCTGCACCGGCGTCTTCATGCCGTCGCGCAGCGCGAACTCGGCGCCGGTGGTGAGCCGGATGCCGCTGCGCATCGGCGCGAGGAAGTAGCCGCGCTCGGTGTCGAGCAGCGGATGGTTCAGCTTCGCCTCCCCGGCCGCCCGGTAATGCATGTGGTAGCCCCGCTTCACCGCCAGGGGCAGGCGGTAGCCGAGCCTGCCGATCACCGAGTCGGCCCACGGCCCGAGGGCGATGACCGCCTCGCCGGCCCTGAGGTCCCCGATGCGCCATCCGCCAAGGTCGTTCTCAAGGCCGAGCGCATTGGCCTGCACGAAGCGCCCCCCCAGGCGCTCGAACAGCGCGAGGTAGGCGCGCGCCAGGCCCTGGGGGTCGTCGGCGCTTGTCGGGTCGGTCCAATGGATGCCGCCGCTTAGCACGGGGGCGAGGTGCGGCTCCGCCTCGCGCAGCGCGGCCGCGTCCAGCGTGCGGAAGTTGATGCCGAACTCGCGCCTCCAGCGCTCGGCCTCGGCGAAGCGCTTGTCGCGCTCGCGCTCGGTGCGAAAGGCCTTGATCCAGCCGGTGCGGCGGATGAAGTCCTGCGCCGAGGCTTGCGCCGCGAGCGCGTCGTGCTCGTGCACGCATTGCTCGATGAGCGGCGCGTACCGCCGCGCCACCTCGGCGTGGCGTGCGGGACGCGAATGCTGCCAGTATTGCCAGAGAAAGGGCGCCAGGCGCGGCAGCGCGGACGGGTGGTAGTGCGCATCGATGGTGCGGTTGAGCCCATAGCGCAGCAAGGCGCCGAAGTCGTGCGGGAAGCCGTACGGATAGACGCCTTCGCGCTGGATGAGGCCGGCATTGCCGTACGAGGTTTCCTCCGCAGCCCCCCGGCGATCGACCAGCACGACGGCCCGCCCGCGCTTTTGCAGGTGGACCGCCGCGCAGATGCCCACCATCCCCGCGCCCAGCACGGCCACGTCGCAGTTCATCGCTTCCTGCAGCTCATGGCTTCCTCTGGCGCGACGGGCCGATGTCGGCCTGCTCGATGCGCCGGCCATCGACATAGGCTTCGGCCAGCAGCCGACCGTAGCGGTCCTTGCCGTAGGGCTTCAGCGTCACGGCGCGGCCGCGGACCAGGCCCTGCAGGCGGCGCTTTGCGTCCGCCCCGCCCGGCCGGCCCATCTCCGCGGCGTCGACGTTGACCAGGCGGACCTTCTGCCGGTTGCACACCAGGGTGTCGCCGTCGATGGCGAGGCACCGCTCGCCGGCCGCCGCCAGCCAGGGCGCCATGAGCGCAAGAAGCAGCGTCGCTTTCTTATAGTGCATTGAAAAAAGGATAGCGCGAGGCGCGCTTATCTGCGCCGTACGGGCGGGCCCGCTCCTTGCAGTAGCACCGGTACATGAACTTGTGGGGTCCTACATGAAGATGTCGATGGTAGTAATGGCGGCCTTGGCTGCCGCATTTCTGGCCGGCTGCGATCGCGGCGAGCCGACCGCGTCGTCCAGCGCACCGGGCGCCAGCGCACCGGGCACGGCGAGCGGCGGGGCGAGCGCAGGCGCTTCGAAGACCGGACCGGCGGGCGACACCTCGGCGCGGGCGCCGGCGGCGAAGCCCGGCGGCGCTACGGGTGAGACGAAGCCCGATCCGGGCGACGCCAACGACCATTCGAATCCGCAGCACGACGCCAAGACCAAGAAAAACGGCGACTAGTCCGGCCGGCCGCCGGTGAGGCGGCGGTAGCGGGCCATGTGCCGGATCGCCTCGCGCGGCCGCTCGAGCTCCTCGCACAGCAGCGCGAGGTTGTAATGGCAGTCGGCAAAGCCGGGGCGCGCCCGCAGCGCCGCCTCGTAGACCGCCGCAGCTTCCTCCTTGCGCTCGAGCTCGACCAGCAGGACGCCGAGGTTATAGAGCAAAAGCGCGTCGTCCCCGCAGGCGGCCAGGCCTTCACGGTAGGCGCGCTCGGCTTCCTCCAGGCGCCCGGCCTCGTGCAGCAGCCAACCGCGGTTGAGATGGGCGTCGAGCAGCTTGGGATTCGCGGCCAGCGCCTGCCGGTAGGCGTCCAGCGCCGCCTGCGGGTCCTTGTCTTCCAGCGAAAGCGCCTTCTCGTACCAGTCGGTCTTGCGCTCCATGATGCTGAGCGCGCCGGCCGCCGGGTCGCCCTCGAAGGCGAGCAGGTATTGGCCGGATTCGGCTTGCCAACGGCGGGCGCCCTGGCGCACCACCACGCGATCGCCCACCGCGCCGATGCTCAGGCCCGACAGCGGCATGGCTTCGGGCAGCTGGCGGCGCAGCTCCTTCATCGAGCGGGTAATGCGCTTGGGCGCCACCTTGGCGTCGGCCAGCGCCTGCGCCGTGCGAAGCACGATGAGGTCCTGGAAGGAAAACCGCCAGGCGTTGCGCGGCCCCCGCGCGGGGGAAACGAAGCCCGCGTCGATCAGCGCGCGGATGGTGCTGCGCGGCAGGCGCAGCAGCTTCTCCACCTCGCGCACGCCGTAGCGATGCACTATTTCTTGGCAGCCTTTCGCGCGGGCTTCGCCGGTTGAGCCGCGGGCGGCGCGCGCCTGGCCGGCTTTTTCTCCAGGCTGGCGCGCAGCGCGTCCATGAGGTCGATGACCTGGCCGCCGCCCGGCTCGGGCGCTTCGGCCATCGTCACCTCCTGGCCCTCGACCTTCTTCTGCACCGCCGCCTCGATGCGCGCGCGCACCTCGTCGGTATAGGCGGCCGGATCGAAGCGCTCGGAAGCCTGCTGGTCGATCAGCTGCTGCGCCAGCTTGAGCTCGGCGTCCTTCACCTCGGTTTGCGGAATCTCGATGTCCTTGATCGACCGCACCTCGGCCGCGTACAGGAGCTGCTGCATCACCAGCGCACTCATGTCACCCGCTTTCAGCGGCCGGATCATGACGATGTACTGCTTGCCGCGGGCGGCGTAGCGCCCCACGGCGCAGCGCTTGGACTCGCGCAGCGCGCGCGCGAGCAGCGCGTACGGCTTGGCGCCGCCCTTGTCGGGCGCGAGGTAGTACGCCTTGTCGAAATACAGCGGGTCTACCGATTCGACCGGCAGGAACTCGGTGATCTCGGCCGTCTGCGTGCCGGCCTCCTCCAGCGCCTTGAGCTCCTCGGGGGTGAAGATGACGTACTGGTCCTTGGCGAATTCATAGCCCTTCACCATGTCCTCGCGCGCGACCGGCACCTCTTCCTTCACGCACAGGTACTGTTGCTTGAGGCGCGAGCCGCAGCCCTTGTGCAGCAGGTTGAAGGAAATGGCCCGGCTCGCCTCGGTGGCCGAGAACAGCTTCACCGGAATGGTGACCAGTCCGAAGGACAGGGTCAACGACGCAATCGATCGTGCCGCCATGCTATCTCCCAAGGGCCTTTTCCAGGCTTTGCTTGCGTTCCAGGGCGTCGCGCCAGCGATCGCCGGTGCGCGCCAGACGCTGCGCCGCGTTAGTGATCGTGAAGTCGAGCGGGTGGGCGCCGGCGAGCTCTTCCCATGTGAGCGGCATCGACACCGGCGCGCCCGCCACGCCCCGGGGCGAGTAGGCCACGTTCAGCGTCTTGCCGCGAACGTTCATATTGTAGTCCATAAAAATTTTGCCGGTCCTCTTGGGCACGCTCCACTCGAGGGTGATGTCGTCCGGATGCCGGCGCAGCAGGTGGCGGCCGACCGTCTCGCTGACGGCGCGCGCGGCTTCGAAGTCGAGCGTGCGGCGGATCGGCACGAATACGTGCAGGCCGGTCTTTCCCGAGGTCTTCACCACGGCTTCGAGCCCCATGCCGTGAAGCAGTTCACGCAGCCGGAAAGCCACCTCCCTGCCCTTGTCGAAAGCCACGTCGTTCAGCTCGGGCTCCTCCCCCGGCGCCTCCTTGCCCGAATAGATATACGGATCGATGTCGAACAGCACGAAGTCGGGGTAGTTCAGGACCGAGGCTTCGAGCGCCTCCAGCGAGCTCGCGTAGTCGGTGCTCCTGCTGGCCGCGTCGGCGGCCACCTTGGCGCGCGAATGCCAGACGTGGAATTCGAGCGTGCCCGATTGCGCGAGCCACAGCAGCGTGGGCAGGTTGTTGCACAGCAGGTAATCGTGGCTCTCGTCCTTGTGGCCCGAGAACACGGTGATGGTCTCCACGAACGCCGGCCGCTCCTGCTCCCAGTGCTTCTGGAAAAAACGCTGGCCGCCGATGCCTTCGGGCATGCGGATCATGGTGAGCGGCCGGTCGGCAAGGTGCGGCAGCATGAACGGCGCCACCTGCACGAGGTAGCGCAACAAGTCGCGCTTGGTGAGCGCCGGCTGCTTCAGGCGCGGCTCCGCCGGCCAGTAGACGCGGTCCAGGTTGGTCAGCCGGATGCGCTCTTTGCCCACGGCAAGCGTGAACGCCGGCTTGGGGTTGCTCAGCTGGTCGAGCAGCTCGTCGTCCCTGCGCACCCCGGCGGGGTCGATGTCGTCTCGCAGCCTGAGAAACACCGGCGCGCGCAGGCGCTGGTCGGGCGTCCAGTCCTGGAACCTCACTTCGGCCACCAGCCGCGGTTCCACCCAGACCGCCGGGCCGTTCAGCGGCGGCTTTTGCGCGAACGGGCAGGCGTCCGCGCGCAGCTTTTCCAGGCGCGCCTGCACCTGCGGCAGGCTGCGGTCGTCGAAGCCCGAGCCCACGTGGGACGCGTAGCGCAGCTTTCCGCCGCCGTCCCAGGTGCCCACGAGCAGCGCGCCGAGCGGCGCGCGCGAGCCCTTGCCTTTCGTGTAACCGCCGATGACGAAGTCCGCGCTGCGGGTGGCCTTCACCTTCAGCCAGGCGCTGGAGCGCCGCCCGGCTTCGTAGCGGCTGTCTTTACGCTTGCCCACGACGCCTTCCAGCCCGCTCGCCAGGGCGGCCGCCGCCAGCTCGGTGCCGGCCTCTGACGCGTGCACCAGTTGCACCCCCGGCGAAGGCAGCAGGCACTGCGCGAGGTAGCGGCGGCGATCGGCATACGCTGCCTTTCGCAGGTCGATGCCGGCGAAGTACAGCAGGTCGAAGCAATAGTAGACGACCTGCTGCGCGCGGTTCTGCAGCGCATTGAAGGAGGGCTTGCCGCTTGCGTCGAACGCCACGATCTCGCCGTCGAGCACCATGGTGGCCACCGCCTGGCTGCGCAGGTCGGCGACGAGCCGCGGGAAGTCCGCCCCCAGGTCGAGCCCGCGGCGCGAGCGCAGCGTTACGCCTTCGCCGTCGATGAAAGCGAGCGCGCGGTAGCCGTCCAGCTTCGGCTCCCACATCCACGCCGGGTCGTCGAACGCGGCGTCGGCAAGCTCGGCGTGCATGGGGGCGAGGCTCGCGGGCATCGGCGCAGTCTTGCCCGCCGGCACCAGCCGCGCCACCGGGATGCGCGGCACGGGCAGGGTCTTCAGGTCCTCCACCGTGAGGCCGCAAAGCACCGAACGGTTGCGCCCGGTCAGAGCCTCCTTGGCGACGAAGCGATCCTTATGCTTGATCAGGAGCCAGCTATTTCTCTGACGCGTGCGCACCAGGGCGAACGAGCCCTTCACTTTCTCCCCGCGCAGGAAGAAGCTCAGCTTGCCGCGCTCGAGCTCCTCGCGCACCCGCCGCTCGGCCTCGGCGCGGTCGTGGAACGAGGTCTTCCCGCCTTCATCGGGTGAGTACACGCCGCAGTCCCAGACGATCATTTCGCCCGCGCCGTACTGGCCTGCGGGGATCACGCCTTCGAACGCGGCGTAGTCGTAGGGGTGGTCCTCCGTCTGCATCGCGAGACGCTTGTCCGCCGGGTCGGCGGACGGTCCCTTGGGCACCGCCCAGGACTTCAGCACCCCGTCGCACTCGAGCCTGAGGTCGTAGTGCATGGCGCGCGCGCGGTGCTGCTGGACGACGAAGAGCAGCGGCCCGTCGGCGGCGGCGCGCGCCTCAGGTGGCGGCTCGGGCGTGGCGTCGAAGCTGCGCTTTGCCGAATATTCGCTAAGCTTGGCCGTGGCCATGCGGAATTCTAAGAGGCTGTCGGCGGGCGCGAGCGGCTACTCTTTCAAGGAGTGGAAAGGCAGCTTCTACCCCTTGGACATGAAGCCGGAAGGCATGCTCGCCTGGTACGCCGAGCGCCTGCCGACCGTCGAGATCAACAACACCTTCTACCAGATGCCCAAGGTGGCGGTGCTCGAGAACTGGGCGAGAACTGCTCCCGAAGGCTTCCGCTTCGCCATCAAGGCCTCGCGCCGGATCACGCACATCGCGCGGCTCAAGCCCGAGACCGCCGCCGACTCGCTCGAGTACCTGTATCGCAACCTCGCAGCGCTCGGCGCAAAGCGCGGCCCGGTGCTGTTTCAGTTGCCGCCCGCGATGAAGAAGGACCTGGCGCGGCTGACGGCCTTCCTGGGCCTGCTGCCCGCCGGCCACCAAGCCGCCTTCGAGTTCCGCCACGACAGCTGGTTCGCCGACGAGGTCTACGATGCCCTGCGCGCCGCCGGCGCGGCGCTTTGCGTATCCGAGCGCGAGGACCACGCGCCGCCGCCCCTGGTCGAAACCGCGCCGTGGGGATATGTGCGCCTGCGGCTGGAAAGCTACGCCGAAGCCGAGCTGCGCGACTGGGCCGGGAGGCTGGCGGCGACCGCCTGGCGCGAAGTTTTCGTGTATTTCATGCACGAGCCGACCGCGCCTGCCTACGCGGGCACCTTGATGGGCCTTTGGGAGTAGGGAAATCGCCTAAGGCACGCAGCACATGCGACCGTAGCACGAATGGTGCATTGACGTTGCTAACGTGGCCGCATGCGGATCAGCGTGCGCAGCCGCGCCGGCAGACACGGGAAGGAGCCCTGCAGCTTCTGCCTCGGCCGCTGCGAGCTCTACGTCGCCGATATTCTGGAGCGGCGCGAGCTCGCCGGCGTGCACCGCTTCAAGGTCAAGGTGTTCGACGGGCGGCGCTTTGTCCTTCGGCACCAGCCGGCGACGAACTGCTGGGAGCTCGCGGCGGTGTACGGCCCCGGTCGGCGCAGCAGGTAGGCAGGGCTGGCGGGTTTCGCGTCGGACAGCTTTGCAGCCCCTGAGGCCGGCGCCTGGCTGGCCCCACAAGCAACTGATTCCCTAAGGACACGGCGGCGCGAGCGGGAACAGCGCCGCGATGAAGGGACCGAGGTAAGGCAGAAAGACCGAGGTAAGGCAGAAAGCGCAACAGCGTTGCGAGCAGCCCCCGAAGCAGCGCATTCGGGACCCCGATGAAATAAAGGCCGATGC
>DATACE010000312.1:0-5386 GCA_036259215.1 Burkholderiales bacterium
CGCCCATGCCGGTAATGATGAGCGAATGCTCGCGGTCGGCGACCGCCAGCATCGCCTCCAGGCGCCGCAGGATGCGGTCGGTGCGCCAGTCCTTGGCAAGCTCCACCGCCGAGCGCAGCAGGTTGCCCTGGTGCTTGTCGAGCTTCGCCTCGAAGCGCTCGAACAGCGTGAATGCGTCGGCGGTGCCGCCGGCGAAGCCGGCGAGGATGCGGTCCTGGTAGAGGCGCCGCACCTTCCTCGCGCCGCCCTTGATGACCACGTTGCCGAGTGTCACCTGCCCGTCGCCGCCGAGGGCGACGCTGCGGTCCCTCCTCACGGAAAGAATGGTCGTGCCGTGCATTTGTTCCATGGGTCCGATGGTATCAAGCGGCATGCCCGAGTCGCGCTGTCATCAGGAAGACGACAAAGGCAGCCAGCAGCAGGGCGAGCACGATGGCGGCGCCCGAAGGCAGGTCGAGCAGCGCCGAGGCCACCAATCCGCCGGCGTATCCCGCGGCCCCTGCGCACAGGCCGAGGAGGGCCCGGCCGCGCGCCACGAGGGCCGGCACAATGAGGCTGGCGAAAACCAGGTAAACGCCCACCACCTGGACAGAAGCGGTGATGGCAATCGCGAACATCAGGTAGAAGGCCAGCGGCGCGGATTTCAGCCTCAGCCCATACCAGCCGGCCAGGACTGCCGCCGTAACGACGGCGAGCGGCAGCAGGTCGCTCCAGGTGGTCCACAGGATCTGACCGACCAGCAGCTCCCTCATGTGCTCGCCGCTGCGCGGGTCCTTGGCAAGCACGAGGATGGTGGCGCTGGCCGCGGCGACGAACGACACCCCTATGACCGCTTCGTGATGCACCGGATTTCGCTTCTCGCGCCAGTGCAGGAACAGCGCGCCGATGAGCGCGGCTGTAAGCGCGGCGAGCTGCATCTGCCAGCCGTGGATGTCGGCGCCCAGCGCATGGGCCGCGACGATGCCCAGTCCGGCGAACTGCGCCAGCGCGAGGTCGATGAAAATGATGCCGCGCCGGAGCACTTCCATGCCGAGCGGCACGTGGGTGAGCAGCACCAGGAGGCCGGCAGCCAGGGCGGGCAACAGGATCCCAGGCTGCAGGCCGTCCACGTTCACTGGGCCGCGTCCTTCAGCCGGACGAGAGTGTCCTCAAAAAGCGAGAACAGATCCTTCGCCGCCGCGGAACCGCCGACGGTGAAAGGCAGCTCCACCGCGCGCATTCCCGCGCGCTCGGCGATCCACTCGCTCGCGCGGGGCGGCTGGTAAGGGGTACGCAATACCATCTTGGCCGGCTGCGCCTTCAGCTTCTCCAGGAGCTGCGCAAGATAGGCGGCGGAAGGCTCGATGCCCGGCTTGGGCTCCAGGTCGGCGACCACCCTCAACTGCAGCCACTCCGCAAGATAGGTCCAGTTCCGATGGTGCGCCAGCACCCGCATTCCCTTAAGTGACGCGGCGTCGCGCTCCCAACGCGCGATCGCCGCCTGCATGCGCGCCGAGAAATCCCGGTGCCGGGCCGCATAGTCGCCCGCGTTGCGGGCATCGAGCGCGGCAAGGCGGGCGGAGAGCGCTTCGGCCACTTTGAGCAGGTTGCGCGGATCGAGGTGGATGTGCGGGTTGCCGGCCGCGTGCACGTCGCCCATCGACCGATCGACGCGCGCGGGCTTTTCGCCCAGATCCACGAAGCGGGCGGCCTCGAAGTATCCCGGCTGCCCGGGCTGGATACCCGCGTTGCCCGCCTCGCGCTGCAGCAGCGGCAGCCAGCCGATCTCGAGGTCGGCGCCGGTGCAGACGAGCAGATCCGCGCGGCGCGCCTGCGCGAGCAGCGCCGGGCGCGCCTCGATGCGATGCGGATCCTGCCGCGCGGTGGTCGCGGATACGACCCTCGCCCGGTCGCCCGCAAGCTCCTGCACGAGCGAGGCCCATTCCGGCTCGCAGGCGAGCACGTTGAGAGCGCCGCGCGCCGGCGCGGCTGCGAGCGCCGTGCACGCCGCCAGTAGAGCGATGAATCGCTTCATGGGGCGCCGGTCAGAAGCGATGCGCGCCGTGGGCGCCCAGGCTGTGGACGTACTGCAGAATCACCTGATCGTCCTTCACGCCTTGCATCGAGCGGTCTTGCGCGAGCTGGAGGCGAAAGCGCGAGAACTCGCTCGGCGAATAGTCCAGCATGACGGTATGCCGATAGGGACGGTGGTCCTCGGCGGCGATCGGCGTGGCGCCGAAGTCCACCGTGCCGGAATCGAGCCGGTCGTACCGGTAGCCCGCGCGCCAGCGGGGCATGAACTGGAACACGCCCTGGGCGTACCACCCGGACTGCTTCGAGCGGTAGGCGTCCGCCAGCCCCGCGCAGGCCCCTCCCTCTGCCGTGTTGTCCTCGCAGAAGAGCTCGCCGTCCTCCTTTCGCTGAAAGAACTCGGCCTGGAACTTGAAGTTCCGTTGCGTCGGGTTGCCCTCGGGAGCCCACTTCCAGACGAAGTCCGCGATCCATGCCTTCGAGTCGCCGGTGAACGCGGCATGCGCCTCGATGTCGTTCACATCCTCGAAGTGGCTTTCTCTTTCCCGAGGCCGCGCGGACAGGTAATTGATGCCCGCGCGCCAGCTGTGCGAGCTGCCGATGTCACCGCCGACCTTTGCGAAGGCCGCCCATGCCCCGGCGCCGTTGCGGTTGCCGCCCGCCTCCGAGCCGGGGAAGAACTGACCGCGCGCGGCTTCCACGCCGAACTCAAGAAAAGCCTCGGTCGGCGCAAGCCAGCGCAACTGCACGCCGTCCTGGATCAGGTGCTCGCCGAACAGCGCCCGGTACACCAGGTTCTGGTCGGCGAAATCCCAGGCGTGGGGATGCTGCTCGTTGATATAGCCGATGCCGGAGAGGAAGCGCCCGCCCTTGGCAGTAAAGCCGCGCCCCAGGGCGAGGGTCTGAAACCAGGCCTCCTCCACCTCCACCTCTTCGTCGGCGAGCGCGAGCGTGGCGTAACCACGGAAGTACGGATCGATGTTGCCCGAAAAAACCAGCTCGCTGTCATTCAGGCTGAACCCGCGGCCGCCGCCATGTTCGTGGCCGCCGGCGGCGAAACCGGTGATTTCGCGCTCTTCGATGTCCTTCTGATGGGCGTAGCGCCCGTGCAGAATCAGCGAAATGCCGGGATTGAAAGCGCTCTCGCCGGAGGCCGGCGCGCGTCCCTCGAGCACCTGGATGCGCTGCTGGAGCTGCTTTACTTCCTCTCTCAATTGCGCGTCTTGAGCGAGCGCGTGCGTAGACAGCGCGAGCGCGGCCGCAGAAAACAGAATGCGATGCATGAAATTCTCCGAAGATGGATGGAACCGGCGCGCCGCAACCGCCGGCGCGCGCCGCAGACCGCTTCAGAGAAGAACCGGAGGACCCCGGGAGAGGAACGGCGGCGAGGCCGTCGAGAGGCGCGCCGCGAAGTCGAGCGCATCGGCAGCCTGGAGCCCGCAGCAGAGCGGCGGCTGCGCCGCGGCCGTCTCGGGAGCGCACGCGGCGAGGGCGGCGATGACGTCGCACAGCCCGTCCGTCGAGCCCGGCTTGCGGTCGTGCGAATGGTCGTCGCCGAGGTGGACATAGCTGCCCTGGCCGTCGAGGTGCTTGAGCGGGTGGACGAGGGCGAGCTGCCAGCCCGCCAGCAGCGCGAGCGCGAGGACCAGCCGTGCCAACCTGGAGGCCATGGCGCTCAGTCTACACAAGGCGTCATGCCAGGCATTGCTCCATGCCGGCAATGAAGATGTCCTTGGGCAGCTTCTTGCCGATGAACACCATCACCGAGCCCTTCTTCTCGCCCTTGCCCCAGGGCTTGCCCATGTCGCCGCCCATCATCATGTGCACCCCCTGGAATACCACGCGGCGAGGGTTGCCTTTCATCCACAGCACGCCCTTGTAGCGCAGCAGGTCGGGGCCGTAGACCTGGATCATGCCGGACAGGAACTGCTCAAGCTTCGCGCCGTCGAAGGGCTTGTCGGCGCGGAACACGAACGACTCCACCTCGTCGTGGTGCTCATGCTGGATGTCGGTGAGGAACTGCGGGTCGAGCTCGAGAATCGCGTTGAGATTGAAGCCGCGCAGGTCCAGCACTTCGGCGAGCGGCGCGTCGCCGAAATGCACCTTCTTGATCGGCGCGCGCGGGTTCATGCGCTTGAGCCGCGTGGAAAGCGCGCTCGCCTCCTGGTCGGAGACCAGGTCGGTCTTGGACAGCAGGATCTTGTCGGCGAAGCCGACCTGCTCCTGCGCCTCGTGGAACTCGTCGAGCTGCTTTGGGGCGTGCTTTGCGTCCACCAGCGTGATGATGGAGTCGAGCAGGTAGTAATTGCCGATCTCCTCGTCGGTGAAGAAAGTCTGGGCCACCGGGCCGGGGTCGGCCATGCCGGTGGTCTCGATCACCACCCGGTCGAACTTGAGCGTGCCCGTATCGCGCTTCTCCCTCAGGGTGCCGAGGATGCGGATCAGGTCGCCGCGCACCGTGCAGCAGATGCAGCCGTTGTTCATCTCGACGATCTGCTCGTCGCCGGTCTCGATGATGTCGTTGTCGACCCCGACCTCGCCGAACTCGTTCTCGATCACGGCGATGCGATGGCCGTGGTCTTCCTTGAGGATGCGGTTGAGCAGCGTGGTCTTGCCGCTGCCGAGGAAGCCGGTGAGAATGGTGACCGGCACCATGTTGCTGTCTTGCATGCGCGCTCCCGAAGAAGAGGCGGATTATAAATCTATGAACAGACGACGCTTTGTCAGGTACTCGGCGATCCTGGGCGCGGGCGCACTGCTGCCCCTGCCGGCGGCCGCGCAGGCGCCCTTCGGCGCGGTCCACGAGCTGAGCGGCCAGGTGCTGCTGAACGGCCGCCCGATGACCCGAAACAGCGTAATCCAGCCCGGGCAGACGGTCACCACCGGCGGCGACGGACGCGTCTGGTTCACCGTGGCGGGCGATGCCTTCTTCCTGCGCCCGGGAAGCGAGCTGCGCCTGAGCCCCAGCGTGCGCGAGTCGGTCGTCGAGGCGCTGCGCCTGGTCACCGGCGCCCTGGGAGCCACTTTCCGGCGCGGCGCGCAGCGCAGCGTGATCGCGCAGACCGTCACCATCGGCATCCGCGGCACCGGCATCTACGTGGAGACGACCGACAACTCCACCTACGCCTGCACCTGCTTCGGCGCCACCGAGCTCGATACGAACCTCGACAACGCCAGCGTACGCGCCCAGCACCACGCCGCGCGCTGGGTCCACCGCGACCGGCGCATCATCGAGGCTGCAATGGAAAACCACACCGACGAGGAGATGTCCCGCCTCGAGCGCCTCGCCGGCCGCCCCTACCCCTTCTAAAGCAAATCAGGGACAGACCACGTTTTATCCCCGCCGCGCCGGCCGGCCCGCGGCGCCCCTTTCCAC
>DATACE010000313.1:0-13070 GCA_036259215.1 Burkholderiales bacterium
TCGACCGCGCCGGTGCAGTGCATGGAGATCTCGCTCTACCCGGCCTACAACGTGCTATCCAAGATGATGTACCCGGACCCGGAGTTGCGCCGCGACGTGATGTGCATTGGCGGCACCAGCCAGTGGCCGGCGACCATCTTCAGCGGCATCGACCAGTGGGGCGAGCGCTACGGCTACCTGCTGGTGGACCCGATCGGCGGCGCAATCGGCGCCTTCTCGCACGCCGACGGCATCTCCACGGGCGGCCAGGCGCGTACCCCGATCTGCAAGCTGCCCAACGTGGAGCATACCGAGCAGAGCTTCCCGGTTCTGTTCCTATACAGGAAAGAGATCTGCGATTCGGGCGGCGCCGGCAAATTTCGCGGGGGCCTGTCGGCCGAGTCGTGCTTCATCCCGCACGGCACCGACCGCATCACGCACGACACGCTTTCCTCGGGCAACGCCATCCCGACCTCGACCGGGATGATGGGCGGATATCCGGGGGCGGTGAACCGGTATCGGTTCCTTAGGGACAGCAACATTCTCGAGAAGATGAAGCAGAAGGAGCTGGTGAACGACATCGACGAGCTCAAGGGCAGGAGCGAGACGCTGCAGCTGCGCCAGCAGGATTTCGCGCAGGAGCCGGCCGACGTGTACGCGGTCCTGTGGTCCGCCGCCGGCGGCTTCGGCGATCCGCTGGACCGCGACCCGGCCAAGGTGCAGGCCGACGTCGACAACGGCGACGTCTCGGAGAAGTCGGCCAGGGCGATCTATGGCGTGGTGCTCGGCGACGAGAAGGCGACCGAGCGCGAGCGCAAGCGCATGCGCGCCGAGCGCCTGGCGCGCGCCCGCGCCTACCCGGCGACCCGCAAGCTGGAGGGCAAGGTAAGCCTGCTCGCCACCGAGAACCTCGCGGTGCGCGCCGAGCGCTGGTCGTGCGCGAAATGCGCGGCGGACCTCGGTCCCCGCGCCGAGAACTACAAGGCGTGTTGCGCGCGCAGCGACCTGCCGATCCAGGCCTCCAACCCCATCGTCGGCGACCCGCGGCGCTTCATCGAGCCCACTCCGCAGTTCCGCCAGTACTGCTGTCCGAGCTGCGGCACGCTGATCGAGAACGAGATCGCCATCGCGGAGGATGCGCCGCTGCAGGACGTAGAGCTGCGCTAGCCGCCATGGCAGAGGAAAACCCCAGCGTCCTGTCTCACGTCTCCGTCGGCACCAACGACTTCGAGCGCGCCGTCGCCTTCTATGACGGTGTGCTGCCGGCCTTGGGCTGCAAGCGGATCATGCAGCACCCGGGCGCCGCAGCCTGGGGCAAGACGTACCCGGAGTTTTGGGTACAGACGCCTATCGACGGCAAGCGCGCTTCCGTGGGCAACGGCACGCACATCGGCTTCCTGGCGGCCGACAAGGCGACTGCTTATTGGGACATGGACCTCGTCCAGAAACTTTACTTGGATAAGTAATGGATTTCTCCTCGGTCACCTACGACGAAGCCATGCGGCGCGCGCGTGAGTGCGTGCCGGCGCTGCGCGAGCGGGCGCAAAAGTGCGAGGACGCCCGCGCGCTGCTGCCCGAGAACGAGAAGCTGCTGCACGAGACGGGGCTGTTTCGCTTCCACCAGCCCAAGCGCTTCGGCGGCATGGAGCTGCCGTTCGTGGCGGTGGTCGACATCGTCGCGGAGCTGGCGCGCGGCTGCCCGTCGACCGCCTGGAACGTGGGCAACCTCGGCTGCCATCACTGGATCCTCGCCTACTACGAGCCCCAGACGCAGCACGAGATCTGGGACGCGAATCCGGACGCGCTGATCGCGAGCTCGATTGCTCTCGCCGCCGGCAGGGGGAGGAAGGTGGACGGCGGCTTCGTCGTCAGCGGCAAGTGGCCGTTCTCCTCCGGCGTCGACAACTCGGACTGGAACATGCTCGCGGTCACGGTCTACGGCGAAGACGGCAAAACGCCCATCGACTGGCGCCTTTGCATCGTGCCGAAAAGCGATTACCGCGTCATCGACACCTGGTTCGCGATGGGCATGGCGGGCACCGGCAGCAAGGACATCGAAGTCACCGAGGTCTTCGTACCGGAGCGCCGCGCGCTCGCCCTCGCCCGCTGCCGCGACGGCCTGGAGCACCCCGGCGCCGCCTACAATCCCGGGCCGCTGTTCCGGGTGCCCATTGTGGCTTCGGCCGGCCACCCGCTATCGGCGACGGCGCTGGGCGCTGCCGAGGGAGCTCTTGAAACGGTATTGCAGTCATTCAGGAAAAGAGTCGGAACCTACACCGGGGCCAAGATTTCCGACTTCCAGGCAGTGCAGATCAAGCTCGCGGAAGCGCGCGTGCTGATCGACGCGGCCACCCAACTCATGCGGCAGGGGGCCCTCGGCTTCGATCAGTACGCCGATGAGAACGGCGTGCCGGACATCCCCACCAAGCTGCGCTGGCGCGCCCAGAACGCGTACGCCGTCGGCCTGTGCCGCAAGGCCGGCGAGACGCTATGGTCGTGCTACGGCGCCAACGCCCTCTACACGCGCGACCCGTTCCAGCGCTACATGCGCGACCTGATGGCCATCAACCAGCACTTCTCCTTCAGCTTCGACATCGCCGGGTCGGCCTACGGCATCGCCGCGCTCGGCGGCAAGTACGCCAATCCCACGATGTAGATCAGGCTGCTTCCTTCTGCTGCAGGGCGAAGATGGAGGTGTAGCCGCCCGACCAGTCGGGAGGCATGAGGCAGGGCTGCGGATCGTGGTGCGCCCAGGCGGCGCGCTTTCCGCGGATGATGGCCTGGTCTTTCGACGAGCGGATCGGGTTGACGGTGTAGGGGAAGGCGTCGGCCGAGCTCAGCGTGTTGAGCAGCAGCGGCCGCCCGAGGTCCGAGGTATTGCGCGCCGAGTAATGCAGCGTGCGGCAGTTGTGCAGGGTGAGCGAGCCCGCCGGGCCCGGCAGCGCGACGGCCTTCGAGGCGTCAAGCTTGGCCGCATCGTCGTCGCGCAGGCAGCCGATCCAGCGCCCGTCGTGGTCGTATTGCGTGGGCATGGGGTCCACGAGGTGGCTGCCGGGCAGCACCTGCAGCGGCCCCTGATCCATGCCGCAATCGTAGAGATAGGTGCCGACGGTAAGCGGCGAATAGTTGGTGTGCGGCCAGAACGAGATGTCGTAGTGCCACTTCACCTCTTCGCCGCCCTGCGCCCACTTGAAGTTGATTTTCGAATGGTGGAATTTCACGTCCGGGCCCACCAGGTCGGCGACGATGTCTCCGACCACCGAGGTCGAGACGTAATCCCAGAATGCCGGGTGCTGGTCGACCGGCGCCGAAACGCGACGCAGGCGCGGCGCGTCGGCCCGGTGGCCGGGCTCGAGGTCCCACACCGCGTCCGACCGGGTTACCTTGCGGCTGCGCTCGACCAGCTCGTCGGTGGCGGCGCGCAGGCGCTGGATCAGCTCGTCGGGCAGCACCTTTTCCAGCAGGAGATAGCCTTCGCGGAAATAGAACTCGCGCTGCTCCTGGCTCAGCACGCGCGGCGGATGGGAAAGGACCTGTTCCGGTGTCATGCGGTTTCTCCTAATTGAACCCGAGCAGCTTGCTCGGCAGCCAAAGCACGGTCTGCGGGAAGGTCATGACCAGCGCGAGCGTGACCGCCTGCAGCAGGATGAACGGCAGCACGCCCTTGTACATGTCGAGCAGCGTGATCGACGGCGGCGCGATGCCGCGCAGGTAGAAAATGGCCGGCGCGAGCGGCGGCGTGAGGTAGCTGGTCTGAATGATGATCAGGAACAGGATGCAGAACCACACCGGGTTGAAGCCGGCGCCGGTGACCAGCGGCATGAAGATCGGGATGAAGATGAGCAGGATCGAGATCCAGTCCAGCACGAAGCCCGCGAGGAACGCCATACCGAGCAGCAGGAAAAGCAGCTCCCAGGCCTGCAGGTCGAAATAGGCCACCGCCTGGTTGGTGAGGGCGATGCCGCCGGCGGCAAAGAACACGCCGGTGAAGATGGTGCCGCCTAGCAGAATGGCCATGATCATCGCGGTGATGCGCAGCGTCTTCAGGACCGAGTCGCGCAGCATGGCCAGGCTGAACCTGCGATAGAACAGCGTGAGCAGCACCGCGCCCAGCGCGCCGAGGGCCGCCGCCTCGGTGGGCGCCGCCCAGCCCAGCATGATCGAGCCCAGCACCGCGAAGATCATGAACAGCGGCGGCAGCAGCGCGTGCGCCGTGACGAGCAGCCGGCGCGCCAGCGGCGGCTCGTCCGGCGCCGGCGGGATGCGCGGCCCGGCCGCCGGCCGCAGCACGCAAAGGAGGAAAATGTAGAGGAGATACAGCCCGGCCATGATCAGCCCCGGGAAGATCATGCCGACCAGCAGGTCGCCCACCGACACGTCGGCCACCGGGCCGAGCACCACCACCACCACCGAGGGCGGGATGATGGTGCCCAGCGACCCGCCGGCGCAGATCGTGCCGCAGATGAGCGGCTTGCTGTAGGCGTACTTGAGCATCACGGGGATGGCGAGCAGGCCCACCACCGTCTCGGTGGCGCCGATCACGCCGGTCGAGGCGGCGAAGATCACGCACATCAGCACCGTGCCCAGCGCGAGCCCGCCGGGCAGGCGCCGCGTCCACAGGTGCACCGCTTCGAACAGCTCCTCGGCGATTCCCGAGCGCTCGAGCATGGTGCCCATGAAGACGAACAGCGGCACCGCGGCGAGCACGTAGTTGGAGGCGATGTCCTCCACCTTGTCCATGAACTGGAAGATGACGGCGTCCTGGAACACCAGGTAGCCGAAGATGAGCGCCGTGCCGGCCAGCGCGAAAGCGACCTGCACGCCCACGAAGATGAGGGCGAACATCGCCGCCAGCATGAACAGCGGCAGGTATTCGGTCATTCCGCGTCACGCAGGATCTGGTAGCAGCGGATGAGCTGGGCGAGCGCCTGCAGGGCGAGCAGCGCGAACGCGGCGCACATCACCGCGCGGAACGGCCAGATCACCGGGTTGAACGCCGACATGCCCGAGCGCTCCTGGCTTTCCCAGGCCGCCGCCACTTTCTGCGCCAGGCCGATCGAAAGCCACGCGGCCACCGGCAGCAGCAGCACCACGTAAGTGAAGGCATCGATGAGCGCCCGTTTCTTGCGCGATACCTGCGCATAGAACAGGTCGACGCGCACGTGCTCGCCTTCGCGCAGCGTGTAGGCCAGGCCGATCAGGAAATGGGTGCCCATCACCATGGTGCCCACCTCGTAAGCCCATATGGTGGGGGCGCCCATCACATAGCGCGAGAACACCTCGTAGCAGCTCGCCGCGATCAGCGGGACCACAAGCCACGCGGCCAGCGCGCCGGTGCTTCCGCTGATGCGGTCGAGGACCCCCAGCAGCCCTTTCAGGCCGGCTTGACCTGGACGTTGCGGTAGCGCGGCGCGTCCTTCCACAGCGCCTCGAAGTCACGCTGGCTCTGCAGGGCCTTGGCGAACCAGGCGTTGCCCGCCTTGGTTTTGTCGGCCCAGGCATGCCCGCGCTCGCGCGCCGCATACTGTACTTCGGTGTCGAGCTCCACGATCTCGTTGCCGTTCTTGCGGAAAAACTCCAGCGCCTTGGCGTCCTCCTGCCCGATGCGGGTAAAGGTCTCGAAGGTGACCAGCTTGGCGGTGAGCTCGATCAGCTTCTTGTCGTCCGTGGAGAGCTTGGCCCACACGCCCTTGTTGATGCACAGCTCGAACGGCGCGGTCGGCTGGTGCACGCCCGGGATGATGAGGTACTTCGCCACCTTCCAGAACCCCGGCGAGATGTTCTCCCACAGCGTGCCCCACTCGACGGCGTCGATCACGCCGCGCTCCAGCGCCGGGTAGATCTCGCCGCCCGCCGTGGTCACCGGCGCCGCGCCGAGCTCCTTCGACATTTCGAGCCAGGCACCCGCGGTGCGCAGCTTCAGTCCCTTGAGATCCGCCATCGTCTTGACCGGCTTGCGCGAGTGCAGGAACACCTCGGCGGTGCGGATGAAAAGCGGCAGCGACACGATGCCGAACTTCTCGTCGCGGAACTGGGTCTGCAGCTCCGCGCCGCCCGCTTCGTACAGCCAATGCAGCATGTACTCCGAATTGAAGCTGCCGGCGTAGCCGCCGAAGATCACCGTGGTCGGATCCGCACCCCAGTCGTAGCCCATCCAGGTGTGGCCCATTTCCGCCACGCCGTTCTTGACCGTCTCCGACACCTTGAGCGCGTTGCCGAGCGCGCCGCCCGGGAACACCTGCACCTTCATGCGGCCGCCGGAGAGGAAGGCCAGGCGCTCGGCGAAGGCCTTGGCGCCGATGTCCATCAGCGGGCCGCCCGGCCAGGCGGTCGCCATCTTCCAGTTGTAGGACGGCCCCGAGCGCTGCTGCGCTACGGCCGGCAGGGCGGCAAGCGCGGCTGCAGCCGCGGCGCCGGCACCGGCGCCGGCTTTAAGGAATGCGCGTTTCTTCATGGTCTCCTCCTCAGGATTGGGGTGACATGACCGGGCCGTCAACTGTCACCGGCGCGTCGTGTCGGCGGAACTTCTCCATCATCGGCTTGAGCTCGGGCTTCACGTGGTCTTCGTTGTAGCCGTTGAAAAGGTGCCCGGGGAGCCCGCGTTTCAGGTCGCTCGTGCCCATGAACCAGTCGGCGATCGGGAACGTCAGGTTCATGTTGATGTTCATCATGATGCCGTAGTTGTGGTGCGCCGTATGGTGGCGCCGGATGGTGTTCACGAAGGGCATGTGGCGCACGAACCAGTTGTCGTGCACATGGCAGCAGTAGTGGAACGTCTCGTAGATCAGGTACTGCCCGATGATGGTCACCATCAGGATGTAGCCGGCATTGGGGTTGACGAGCCATCCAAGCGCGAGCGCGAACGGCGCGCCCATCGCCATGAAGCTGAACAGCGCGCGCCACGGAAAGAAGATGATGCGCCATTCACGCGTGGAGCCCACGGTCATCTCGTTGTCGGTGAAGTACTGGTGATGCTGGCGCGTGTGGCGGTCGTAGATGGCGCGCAGCGCCCACACGTCGACCAGGCGGTGCATCACGTATTTGTGGATCCACCACTCGAACAGGTTGGAGAAGAAGAAGACCGGCACCACCAGCAGCCATTCCCAGGTCGCGCCCTGCAGGCGGCTCACGCACCAGGCGATCACCGCCAGCCCGACGGCGTAGATCACGCCGATGTGCAGGACGCCGCTGTACAGGGGGTGGATCTGCGCCTGGTACTCGGCGCGGAATTTCTTCTGCCGCTCGCTCATCGCATGTCGCTCTACAAGGCTCGCCATTGGCACGCTCCGTCATTCGATCTGACACACTACTGATATATTAGACCTCGACCGTCGCGCGGGTAAAGGCCTCGATGCTGTCGAGCAGCCGGTCGAGCGCTGCGGCGGCCGCCTGCGCGTCGCCGGCGGCGATGGCGCGCGCGATGTCGGCGTGCAGCTTGGCGGTCTCGGGCATGTCGGCGGCCTGCTTGTAGTGATGGAACCAGAAGCGCCGCGACAGGCTGTTCATCAGGCCCATGGCCCCGGCCGCGAACTCATTGCGCACCGCAGCGAGGCACAGCTCGTTGAACTCCCGGTCGGTGCGCATGAAAGCCTTGTCGTCGCCCGTGCGCCCGGCGCGCTCGAAAGCGCGCGCCAGCTCGGCGAAGCGGGCGCGCTCGTCTTCCGAGGCGCGCCGCGCGGCGCCGCGCGCCACCAGCCGCTCCAGCTCGCGGCGCACCTCGAGCAGGCGCAGCTGGCTTTTCACGTCGATGGCCGACACCATCACGCCGCGGCGCGGCAGGATGACCACCAGCCGCTCGCGCGCCAGGCGCTGCAGCGCCTCGCGGATCGGGGTGCGGCCGATGCGCAGGCGCTCCGACAGCATCTGCTCCGACAGCACGCTGCCGGGGGCCAGCTGCAGCGTGACGATCAGCTCCTCGATTGCGGTGTAGGCGCGGTCGGTAAGGGTTTCAGTGCTGCTTGCGTTTCTCGACGAGCGTGAGGAAGCGGTCGTATTCCTTGTCGTCGACGCCATAGCTGTGATCCTCGTCCGGGAACTCGCCGCTCTTCACCTCGGCAACGTACTGCTTGAGCCCGTTGACCGCCACTTCGGTGAGGTTGGCGAAGCGCTTGGTGAACTTCGGCTTGAAGTCGGTGAAAACGCCGAGCAGATCGTAGGACAGCAGGATCTGCCCATCGGTGCCGGCACCCGCGCCGATGCCGATGGTCGGAATCTCGAGCTGCTGGGAAATCAGCCGGGCGATCTTCGCCGGCACCGCCTCGAACTCGAGCATGAAGCAGCCCGCGTCCTGGATGGCCAACGCGTCCTCCAGGATCTTCATCGCGGTTTCCGCGGTGCGCCCCTGGATGCGAAAGCCGCCGAACATGGCCACCGTGTGCGGCGTAAGCCCGATGTGCGAGGCGGTGGGGATGCCGGCATCCACCAGCGCCTTGAGAATGTGCGCCTGCGACCGGCCGCCCTGCGGCTTCACCGCGTCGCACGCGGCCTCCTGCATGAAGCGCGTCGCGTTGAAAAGCGCGCGCTCCACCGTGTGGTAGCTCTGGTAGGGCATGCATCCCAGGACGAAGGTGTTGGGGGCGCCGCGGCGCACCGCCTGGGAATGCAGCACCATCATGTCCATGGTCGCCGGGATGGTGTTGGGGTGGCCGTGGCAGGTCATGGCAAGCGAGTCGCCGACCACGCAGACATCCACACCCGCGGCTTCGGCCCATTTCGCCGAGGTGTAATCGAGCACCGAGGTGTACACCATCTTGTCGCCGGTTTTCTTGGAGTCGCGGATCTCGGTGATGGTGCGCTTCTTGCGCTCGCTCGCGGCTGCGGTCATGCGTCCTCCTTTGATATCCGACTGATATGTTACCGCTTTCAGTGTTTTACAGTAGGCCGCGCCTGACGATTTCTCAACGCGGCGCAACGATTCCTCACAATGGAGCCGCGCCGCCCTTGCTACCGTAGCCCATCGCAATTTTCGCTTGCGGAACAGAGGGGGAAGATGGGGGCTCGCGAGGCAGTCAGGCGCAGCGCGATCGGCAAGTACCGGCTGCTGCGCGAGCTGGGCGCCGGCGCTACGAGCGTCGTGCACCTGGCGCGCGACGAGTTCCGCCAGCGCGAGGTAGCGGTCAAGGTGATCGACGCGGCGCGCATGTCGGGCGAGGAAATGATGCTGTTCCAGCGCATGTTCATCGCCGAGGCGACGCTGGTCGGCAAGCTGCGCCACCCGCACGTGGTGGAGCTGCTGGACGCGGGCATCGACGACCACGGCTGCTACATCGTCATGGAGTACGTCGAGGGCGTCACCCTGGAGGAGCACTGCACCGCCGGGCGGCTGCTGCCGTTCCCGCAGGTTGCGGACATCATCTACAAATGCTGCAAGGGCCTGGGGTTTGCCCAGCGCAACGGCCTGGTGCACCGCGACATCAAGCCTGCCAACATCCTGCTCGGCAAGGACGGGCGCATCAAGGTGACCGACTTCGGCGCCGCGGCCAACGCGCGCCTGAAGGACATCACCCAGGTATCGGGCCTCGGCTCGGCGGCGTACATGTCGCCGCAGCAGCTCGACGGCCAGACGCTCAGCTTCCATGCCGACATCTACTCGCTGGGCATTGTGCTGTTCAAGCTGCTCGCCGGGCGGTTGCCGTTTTCGGCCAGCTCGATCCTGCAGCTCGCTCAGGAGATCAGCGGGCGCGACGTACCGCCGCCCAGCCAGTTCCGATCCGAGGTGCCGCCGCTGCTGGACCACGTCGTGCAGCGCGCCACGGCACGCGACTTGGCAAAGCGCTACGCAAGCTGGGACAAGTTCGCGGAGGACCTGGCCAACTTCACCGCGAAGACCGCCCCCAAGCCAGTGGCGGTATCGGAAAAGGACAAGTACACCGCGCTGCGCGCCCTGCCCGCCTTGCAGTCGTTCGGCGATGACGAGCTGCGCGCCATCCTGCCCGCGACCGCCTGGCGGCAGTTCCCGCCCAACGCGCAGATCCTGTCCTCGGGCGACGAGGGCCATTCATTCTTCCTGCTGGAGGAAGGTGAGCTGCGCGTGCTCAAGGAGGGCCAGCAGGTCGAGCAGCTGCAGCCCGGCGACTGGTTCGGAGAGGCCGGCTACCTGACGCGCGGCCGCACGCGGCGCATGGAGGACGTGGTGTGCGCCACCGGCGCCCGCGCGGTGGAATTCAACCCCGACTTGCTCTGGGTGCTGCTGCCGGACACCGAGAAGCGCTTCGACGCGATGCTCCAGGACCGCTTCGCGCGCCGGCTGGCGCACGCTCACGAGCGCCTTTCCCGCCTGCTCGCCGCCAGCGAAGCGGCTCCCAACCTAGGTACCGCCCATGCTCAATGATGCAAGAACCCATGCCGAACCCGGCACGCTGGGCGCGCTCGATGCGCTCAGCGACATCCTGAACGGCGTGAAGCGCGATGTCGCCCGCTCGCGCGAGGTGCTCAACGGCGCCTTCGGCAAGATCGCCGCGCGCTTCGCGCAGGTGCACGCCATCGCGGTAGCCGCCGAAGCGCGCGAGCATGGCCTGTCGGACGAAGCGCTGAACGCCCTGCGCAAAGTCACCGACAGCCTGACCATCGAGCTGCAATTCGAAGATTCGCTGAGCCAGCTCCTGGACCACGTCCAAGGCAAGGTGGAGGCGATCGGCGTCGCGCTGACCGAGACGCGCACGCTGGTGTCGAGCGCGCCGGCCGGCGACACCGAGCCGGTCGGGCCCGCGCTCGAGGTGCTGGCCCGCACCGTCAAGTCGATCCAAATGGCCGCCGACGCCGCGGTCGCCGAGCGCTCGAGCGGCTCGGGTTCGGTTGAACTTTTCTAGGTGGGAGAACAGACATGAGCAAAGCCATCCTCACGGTTGACGATTCGACCTCGATGCGCCAGATGCTGGCGTTCATCCTGAAGGGCGCCGGCTACCAGGTGGTGCAGGCGGCCAGCAGCGACGAGGCTCTGACCCACGCGTCGGGCCGCGCCTTCGACATGGTGCTCACCGACCAGAACATGCCGGGCGGCGACGGGCTGGAGCTGGTCTGCGCGCTGCGCTCGCTGCCCGCCTATGCCGACACGCCGATCATCATGCTGACCACCGAATCTTCCGAGGAGATGAAGAACAAGGGCCGCGCGGCAGGCGCGACCGGCTGGATGGTCAAGCCCTTCGACCCCAACCGGCTGCTCGAAGTCGTGCGCAAGTTCGTCAACTGATCCGCATCCCGGGGAACGACATGGCGGTGGACCTGAAGCAGTTCCGCGGCGCCTTCTTCGAGGAGGCCGGCGAGCACCTCGCCGAGATGGAGCGGCTGCTGCTGGCGCTCGACCCGGCGAGCCCGGACGCCGAAGGCGTAAACGCCATTTTCCGCGCCGCGCATTCCATCAAGGGCGGCGCCAACATGTTCGCGCTGGCCGACATCGCCGGCGTGACGCACGAGATGGAAACGGTGCTGGAGGCGGCGCGCAAAGGCAAGCTGCCGCTCACCGGCGCCATCGTGGATGCGCTGCTGCGCGGCTGCGACTACGTGCGCCACGCGGTTGCGCAGGCGCGTGCCGGCCAGCCCGCCGATGCGGCGCGCGCCGTCGCCCTGAACGCCGAGCTGCGCGGCCTGGCCGCACCGCAAGCGGCGCCGTCCCACGCCCGCCTGGAAATCGCCTGGCCCGCGAAGACCAGGCGCGACGCGAAAAAGACGAAGAAGCTGATTGCCGACCTGTCGCGCCTGGTGCCCCTGCTGCCGGCGCAGATGGGCGAGCTGGAGGCGGCGCTCGCCGACCACGGCAAGGCCGCGCTTGCCCTGCCCGAAGGCAGCGACGCCGGCCGCATCCGCGACAGCCTCGCGTTCGTCCTGCCCGAGGAGTGCATACGCATAGTCGCCCCCGAGCGCGCCGAGTTCGGCTTTTTCGAAGAGAACCTTCCCAAGGCGCGTCCCGCCGCCGTGCCGGCCGCGCCTCAGCCCGCCCGGTCGGCGGGCGTCGATCAGGTCTCCATCCGCGTCAACGCCGAGAAAATCGACCGCCTCATCAACCTCACCGGCGAGCTCATGATCGGCTATTCGATGATCCGCAGCGGCGTCGGCTCCGCCGGCAGCTCCGACCACCTGGGCATGGCGCTCGCCACCGTCGAGCGCAACATCCGCGAGCTGCAGGAGGCGGCGCTGTCGATTCGCATGATCCCGATCGCCGGCGTGTTCGCCCGCTTCCCGCGCCTGGTGCACGACCTTTCGGCACAGCTGGGCAAGCGCGCGGAGCTGCGCGTCGAGGGCGAAAGCACGGAGCTGGACCGCGGGCTGGTGGAAAAGCTGATCGACCCGCTGGCCCACCTCATCCGCAACAGCCTGGACCACGGCATCGAGCCGCCGCAGGCGCGCGAAGCGGCCGGCAAGCCGGCCCGCGGCACCGTCTGGCTGAGCGCCTCGCACGAAAGCGGCAGCGTGGTGATCGAGGTGTCGGACGACGGCGCCGGCCTGTCGCGCGAAAGGATCCTCAAGCGCGCCGCCGAGCAGGGCCTGCGGGCGGACGAATCGCTGAGCGACCTCGCGGTCTGGGAGCTGATTTTCGCACCGGGGTTCTCCACCGCGAGCGAGGTATCCGATGTCTCCGGCCGCGGCGTGGGCATGGACGTGGTGCGACGCAATGTGCGCGAGCTCGGCGGGCATGTCGACATCGCCAGCGAGCCCGGCAAGGGCACACGCACCGTCGTGCGCCTGCCGCTCACGCTCGCGATCATGGACGGCATGGAGCTCGCCGTCGGCGGCGAGGTCTATATCGCGCCGCTCAGCGCCATCGTCGAATCGCTGCGTCCCGCGCCGCAGGACCTGAAGCGCATCGGCAACGACTCGCAGGTGCTCAACCTGCGGGGCGAGATCCTGCCGGTGCTGTCGCTCGCCAAGGCGCTCGGCATAGAGCACGCCTGCAAGCCGGGCGAAGAGGTCCTGGTGGTGGTGGAGAGCGGCGGCCGGCGGGCCGCCCTTGCCGCCGACACGCTGCTTGGGCAGCAGCAGATCGTGGTTAAGAACATGGAAGGCAATTTCGGCAAGGTGTCGGGCGTCGCGGGCGCCACCATCCTAGGCAACGGGGCGGTCTCGCTGATTCTAGACATTCCGGAGCTCATGCGCGC
>DATACE010000314.1:0-2209 GCA_036259215.1 Burkholderiales bacterium
AATCTTTCGAAGACTTACGCCTCCGGGTTCCACGCGCTGCGCGAGGTGAACCTGGATGTCCGGCGCGGGGAGATCTTCGCCCTGCTGGGCCCCAACGGCGCCGGCAAGACCACGCTCATCAACATCATCTGCGGCATCGTGGTGCCTTCGAACGGCACGGTGACGGTGGACGGGCACGACATCGTGCGCGACTACCGCGCCGCGCGCGCTCTGATCGGCCTGGTGCCCCAGGAGCTGCCCAACAATCCCTTCGAGTCGGTGTGGGCGACGGTGTCTTTCAGCCGCGGCCTTTTCGGCAAGCCGCCGAACCCGGCGTACCTCGAGAAGGTGCTGAAAGACCTGTCTCTGTGGGACAAGCGGCACAGCAAGATCCTCACGCTCTCGGGCGGCATGAAGCGGCGCATGCTCATCGCCAAGGCGCTGTCGCACGAGCCGCAGATCCTGTTCCTGGACGAGCCCACCGCCGGGGTCGACGTGGAGCTGCGCCAGGACATGTGGCAGGTGGTGCGGCTGCTGCGCGACTCGGGCGTCACCATCATCCTCACCACGCACTACATCGAGGAGGCCGAGCTGATGGCCGACCGCATCGGCGTGATCAGCCGGGGCGAAATCATCCTGGTGGAGGACAAGGCCGAGCTCATGCGCAAGCTCGGCAAGAAGCAGCTTACGCTGCAGCTGCAGCAGGCGCTGGCGGCGATCCCGCGCGAGCTCGCCGCGCACCACCTGGCGCTCGCCAACGGCGGCCACGAGCTCGTGTACACCTACGATACGCAGGGCGAGCGCACCGGCATCACCGGCCTGCTGCGCGACCTTTCCGCCGCCGGCATCGGCTTCAAGGACCTGCACACCACGCAAAGCTCGCTCGAGGAGATCTTCGTCGACCTGGTGAGGGAGGGTCGCCAGCCGCCGAGGTGCGGCTACCAATGAACCTGCGCGCCACCTACGCGATTTTCGCCTTCGAGATGGCGCGCACCGGGCGCACGCTGCTGCAGAGCATCGTCGCGCCGGTGATCACCACGGCGCTGTATTTCGTGGTGTTCGGCGCGGCGATCGGCACGCGCATCGCCGAGATCGAAGGGGTGGCCTACGGCGCCTTCATCGTGCCGGGGCTGGTGATGCTGATGCTGCTCACGCAGAGCGTGTCGAACGCCTCGTTCGGCATCTACTTCCCGCGCTTCACCGGCAGCATCTACGAAATCCTGTCGGCGCCGGTGTCGTACCTGGAGATCGTGGTGGGCTACGTCGGCGCGGCGGCCACCAAGTCCATCGCGCTGGGCCTCATCATCCTCGCCACCGCCGCGTTCTTCGTGCCGCTGCGCATCGAGCACCCGTTCTGGATGCTGTTCTTCCTGGTGCTCACCGCGGTCACCTTCAGCCTGCTCGGCTTCATCATCGGCATCTGGGCCGAAGGCTTCGAGCAGCTGCAGTTCGTGCCGCTGCTGGTGATCACGCCGCTCACTTTCCTCGGCGGCACGTTCTATTCGGTGAGCGTGCTGCCGCCGTTCTGGCAGACGGTCACGCTGTTCAATCCGGTGGTGTACCTGGTGAGCGGCTTTCGCTGGAGCTTCTACGAGGTGGCCGACGTGCACATCGGCGTGAGCCTCGCCATGGTCGGCCTGTTCCTCGTGCTGTGCCTAGCGGCGGTGGGGTGGATCTTCAAGACCGGCTACCGGCTGAAAAGCTGATGCTGAAGTCGATCAAGCGCATGATGCGCGCGGCGCAGCCGGAGGCCGGGGCGCTGCCGGGCGGCGAGCGCCGCCAGCTGCAGCTCGCCGTCGCGGTGCTGGTGCACGAGGCGCGCCGCGCCGATGCGCAAGAGGCGCGTGAAGAGTCCGACGCCGGCGAGCACGCCCTGGCCGAGCTCTTCGGACTTGACGCAGCCGGGGCGCGCGAGCTGCTCGCGCACGGGCGCGAGAAGGCGGCGCATTTGACGAGCTTCTATGCGCCGCTCGCCGTCATCAAGCGCGAATACGACATGGAGCAGCGCATCCGGCTGGTCGAGCACCTGTGGCGCGTGTCGTTCGCCGACGGCGCGCTTGGCCTTTACGAGGATCATTACGTGCGCAAGATCGCGCACCTGCTGTACGTACCGAACACCCAGTGCATGCTGGCGCGCAACCGCGCGCGCGGCTGACCGCCGGACGGCTCGCCGAGAGACGGCTACCGCGCCTGCCTCGCGCGCCTTTAAACTGCCGGGATGCCACTACAT
>DATACE010000315.1:0-13433 GCA_036259215.1 Burkholderiales bacterium
GGCGTAGATCAGCACGCGGCTGGCGAAGCTGACGTAGAACAGGTGGTCGATGGCGAGCATCGCCATCGGAAAGGCGATGAGCAGCCCGAGGGCGAGGACGGTGCGCTTCATCCGCGCGCCGGAAACAGGCCCTGGGGCCGGAAGTACAGCACCACCGCCATGATGAGGTAGATCATCACCGAGGCAAGCGCCGGCCCGGCGGCGCTCGCCACGCGCGGCTGGAAAAACGCCCCCAGCAGGATGGGCAGGAAGGCGCGCCCGATCGTATCCACCACCCCGACCAGCACCGCCCCCACCAGCGCGCCGCGGATCGAGCCGATGCCGCCGATCACGATCACGACGAAGGCGAGGATGAGGATGTTCTCGCCCATGCCGACCTGCACCGCGAACAGCGGCGCCAGCATGGCGCCCGCCACTGCGCACAGCGCCGCCCCCACGCCGAACACCACGGTGAACAGCGTCTTGATGTTGACCCCCATGGCGAGCGCCATCTCGCGGTTGGAGGCTCCCGCCCGCACCAGCATGCCGACCCGGGTTTTCGTGACCAGAATGAAAAGCAATACCGCGACGGCAAGGCCCACGGCGATGATGAGCAGGCGGTAGGCCGGGTAGCGCAGCCCGGGCAGCAGCTCCACCGGCCCGGACAGTGCCGCGGGGCCGGGCAGCGCGGCGTCCGAGCCCCAGATGAGCCGCGTCACTTCGTTGATGATCAGGATCAGCGCGAAGGTCGCCAGCACCTGGGAAAGGTGGTCGCGCGCGTACAGGGTGCGCAGGACGCTCATTTCCAGCGCCATGCCGACGACCGCGGTCGCCGGGATGGCGAGCAGCACGCCGGCGGTGAACGAGCCGGTGAGCTGCACGAAGGTGGAGGCGATGAACGCTCCCAGCATGTACAGCGAGCCGTGCGCGAGGTTGATCATGTCCATGATGCCGAACACCAGCGTCAGTCCGGCGGCGAGCAGGAACAGCATCAGCCCGAACTGCAGGCCGTTCAGCGACTGCTCGAGTATCAGTATCCAGGACATGAAAACAAAAAAGGGCGCAAGCCGCGCCCTTTTTCTTCCCTGTTCAGGCTACTTCATGCCGCAGTCTTGGACGTAGGCATCGCCGTGCTCCTTGAACACGGTGCCGATGGTCTTGTTCACCAGGCGCCCTTGGCTGTCCTTCGCGACGACGCGCAGGTAGTAGTTCTGTATCGGCATCTGGTTGCGGTTGAACTTGAACGGCCCGCGCACCGAGTCGAAGCGCGCGGCCTTCAGCGCCTTGCGCACCGCCTCCACGTCCTCCACCTTGCCCTTGGTGTCGCGTACCGCGGCGTCGATGAGCAGCGCCGTATCGTAGCCCTGCGCCGCGAACACCGAGGGCAGGCGGTTGAACTCCTTCTCGAAGGCGACCACGAATTTCCTGTTGGCCGCGTTGTCGAGGTCCATCGCCCAATGGGCGGTGTCGAACAGGCCGAGCATCGCCGCGCCCACCGGCCGGATGATGTCCTGGTCGGAGCCGAAACCCGGCACGATCAGCGGCACGTCCTGCGACAGGCCGGCGGCGACGAACTGCTTGATGAAGTTGATGCCCATGCCGCCCGGCAGGAAGATGTACAGCGCATCGGGCTTGGCGGCGCGCACCTGCGCGAGCTCGGCGGAGTAATCCAGCTGGCCGAGCTTGGTGTACACCTCGGCCGCCACGTTGCCCTTGTAGAAGCGCTTGAAGCCCGCGAGCGAGTCCTTGCCGGCCTGGTAGTTCGGCGCGATCAGGTAGGCGCTCTTGTAGCCCTTGTTGGTGGCGTGCTGCCCGGCGGCCTCGTGGTAGGCGTCGTTGGGCCAGGAGGCGACGAAGAAATACGGGTTGCAATCCTTGCCGGCGAGCGGCGAGGGCGCGGCGTTGGGGCTGACATAGATAGTCTTGTTCTCGAAGGCCACCGGCACGGAGGCGAGCATGATGTTCGAGAAGACGATGCCGGTGAGGAAATTCACCTTGTCCAGCTGCACCAGCTTCTGCGCCGCCTGGCGGCCGACATCCGGCTTGAACTGGTCGTCGGCAATCAGCACTTCGGCGGGCAGCCCGCCGAGCCGGCCGCCGTTCATCTTGAGGGCGAGCTGGAATCCGTCGCGTATGTCCACGCCGAGCGCGGCGCTCGGCCCGGACAGCGTGCTGATGAAGCCGACCCGAATCCGGTCGGCGGCAAAGGCGCTGCCGGCAAGCAGGGCAGCGGCGAGCGTAACGACGATCCTGGCTTTCATGCGGTCCCCCTCAAGTGATCGGCGGATTCTAAAGCGATTCGTAGTGCGCGGCCATGCGCCGCCGCGCGGCCGCGTCGGGAAGGGCGCCTCGCCCGGCGCCGAGGTTGTCCTTCATGTGCGCCGGGTTGCCGGTGCCCGGTATCGCGCAGGTCACCGCGGGATGCGACACGATCCACTTCAGGAAATACTGCGCCCAGCTGTCGATGCCCAGCTCCGCCGCCCAGGACGGCAGCGGCTTTCCCTTCACGCGGCGAAACAGCGCGCCTTCGCCGAACGGGCGGTTGGCGATGACCGCCACGTTCTGCGCCTGCGCAAGGGGCAGCAGCGCCTTCTCGGCGTTGCGCTCGGCGAGCGAATAGTTGATCTGCAGGAAATCGTACTGCGCGGCCCGCAGGCGGCGCTCGACCTCGGTGTGCGCCGACGCGGTGTAGTGCGTGATGCCGATGTAGCGCGTCTTCTGCGCGGCCTTCATCTCGAGCAGCGTGCGCGTGTGCGTTTCCACGTCCACCAGGTTGTGCACCTGCAGCAGGTCCATGCGCTGCACGCGCATGCGCTTGAACGAGGTTTCCATCTGGCGGATGCCTTCGGCGCGCCCGCTGGTCCACACCTTGGTCGCGAGAAACAGCTTGTCGCGCACGCCGAGCGCGTCCACCAGGTCGCCGACCACCGACTCGGCGGCGCCGTACATCGGCGAGGAGTCCAGCACGCGTCCGCCCATCGCGGCGAAGCTTGCCAGCACCTCGCGCAGCGCGGCGGTGTCCCCCCGCACGTCGAACGCCTGCCAGGTGCCCAGGCCGATCACCGGCAGCAGCTCGCCGGTGGCGGGAATCTTTTTCGACAGCGGCGGCATGGCAGCGTATCCCGGCAGGGGCGTGGCGCCCGCGGCGAGCGCCGCGAGCAGGGCGCGTCGTCGCGGGTCCATGCGCTATAGTAAGGTAAGAAGAAAAGGGAGGGTGGGCCAATGAGCGTGGGGGACTGGCTGTTCGTGGCGATCGTCGTGGCGGCGGCGGCGTTCGCCATCGCCATCTATAACCGGCTGGTTGCGCTGCGCAACCGCTTCAAGAATGCGTTCTCGCAGATCGACGTGCAGCTCAAGCGCCGCTACGACCTGATTCCCAACCTGGTCGAGTCGGTGAAGGGCTACCTGCAGCACGAGCGCGGCACCCTCGAGGCGGTGGTGCAGGCGCGCGGCAACGCCGTAAGCGCGGCGCAGCGCGCGGCGGCCACTCCGGGCGAGCCGGGCGCGATGCAGGGTCTCGCGCAGGCCGAAGGCGCGCTCGGCGGGGCGCTCGGACGCCTGCTTGCGGTATTCGAGGCGTATCCGGACCTGAAGGCCAACCAGAGCGTCATGGTGCTGCAGGAGGAGCTCACCAGCACCGAGAACAAGATCGCCTTCGCCCGGCAGGCCTACAACGATTCGGTGATGCAATACAACACCCGGCGCGAGTCCTTCCCGGACAACCTGCTCGCCGGCGTGTTCGGCTTCGGCGGCGCGGAGCTGCTGCAGGCCACCGAGTCCGCCGCGGAGCGCAGCGCGCCGAAGGTCTCGTTCCGCTAGCTTGGATTTCTTCGAGCAGCAGGAGCTCTCCCGGCGAAGCTCGCGCCGGCTGGTCGCCTGGTTCGCCCTCGCCGCGGCGTTCACCGTGGCTAGCTACTGCGCGGCGGGCGCGCTAATCATCGCGTTCGTGAATCTGTACTGGACGGGCACGGCGAGCCTCCCGTGGCGGCTTCTCGCCGGGATAGCCGCGCTCGTCGGCGGCGTGATCCTGGCGGTGTCGGCCTATCGCCTGTACCGGCTGCGCGAGGGCGGCCATGCGGTCGCCGAGCTGCTCGGCGCGCGCTACATGGACCCCGGCCGCTGCAATCCGGCCGAGCGGCGCCTGCTCAACGTGGTCGAGGAAATGGCGATCGCTTCCGGCGTGCCGGTGCCGCCGGTTTACGTGCTGCTGCACGAGGATGCGGTCAACGGCCTGGTGGCCGGTCATTCGCCCAATGAAGCGGTGCTCATCATGACCCGCGGAGCGGTGCAGAAGCTTTCGCGCGACGAGCTGCAGGGCGTCGTGGGCCACGAGTTCAGCCACATCCTCAACGGCGACATGGCCCTCAACGTGCGCCTGGCCGGCCTGCTCGCCGGGCTCACCTCGCTTGGGGAGCTGGGCGAGGCGCTGGTGGCCGGCGCCGCGCGGCAGGCGCGCGGCGTGCCGCGCGACAAGCAGGGCGGCGAGGCGGTGGCGGCGGTGATCGGCCTGGCCGTGGCCTTCATCGGCTTTCCGGGCACGCTCGCCGCAACCGCCATCAAGGCCGCTGTCTCGCGCCAGCGCGAGTTTCTGGCCGACGCCGCCAGCGTGCAGTTCACGCGCAATCCGGAGGGCATCGCGGGTGCACTGGATTCCATCCTGGCCCTGCCGGCGCATACGGTGGTGCTGGCGGCGCACGCGGAGGCGCTGTCGCACATGTTTTTCGCGCCCGCGGTGGCGCACTGGTGGGGGTTCCCCACGCATCCGCCGATCGGGGAGCGCATTTATCGCGTGCACCCGCGCTTTCAGCGCGACGACTACCGGGCGAGGCGCCATGGCCGGCGTCGCGAGGTGGCGGTGATCGACGGCGGCGGCAACCTGGTCAAGCACGTGCGCACGGACGGGCTGCAGCTGCTTGCGTCCATCGGGCAGCCTACGGCGCAGCACCTCTCGTTCGGCTCGCAGCTGCTGTCGCGCCTGCCGCAGCGGCTGCGCGAAGCGCTTCATCACCCGCCGCAGGCCGAGCTCGCCATGTTGACGCTCGGCGGTTTCCCGGGTGCGCGCACCGAGCTCGAGCCCTACGTGGGTCCGCTGAGGGGCGAGCACCTGCTCACGCTGGCCGAGCTCGCCGTGCCGGCGATCAAGTCCCAGCCGCAGAAGGCGCGCGATGCTTTCGTCGCGGAGTTTGCGGCGCGCGCGCAGGCCGACCAGCGGGTCACGCTGCGCGAGTTCATGCTGCTCACTTATCTGCGCCAGCGCCTGCGCGAGGGTGCTGGCCAGCCGATTGCAACGCGCTATCGCAAGGTGGCCGACGTGGAGGCGGATCTCGCCCTGGTGCTGTCGCTCCTTGCGCGCGCCTCGGGAGCGCCTTCGGCGGGCCAGGCGCCGGGCGTCGATGCGCTCGGCGCGGCGCTGGAGCGCCTGCGCCACCTCGCGCCCTTCGAAAAGCCCCGGGTGCTCAAGGCCTGCGTGGAAGCCGCGCAGGCCGACGGCCGCATCAACTTCGCCGAAGCCGAGCTGGTGCGCATGGTGGCCGCGACGCTCGACTGTCCGGTTCCGCCGGTCCTGGCGCAGAGCCGCTAATTTGCCTTGCCCAGGCGCTTGAGGATCGTCGCGCGCGTCTCGGCCACCGCGGCGGCGAACGGCCCGCCGGCCGCGGCGGCACGCTCGACAAAGGGCAGGGCTTCCTGGTGCTTTCCCTGGTCCGAGAGCGTTTGCGCGAGGTTATTCAGCACGATCACCGAGCCCGGGTCGCGACGCTCGGCTTGTCGCAGCACCTGCTCGGCCGCGGAAAGATCGCCGAGCGCGTGGTGCGCGTTGGCCAGACCGATCGCCGCGGTGACGTTGTCCGGCCAGCGCTGCAGGAAGCCGGCGTAGGCGGTGCGCGCGGCCGCCGCGTTTCCGGCGCGCTCATAGGCCGCGACGGCGCCGAGCCAGCGCTCTTCCTGTGCGGTGGCCGGGATGCGCGAGGGCGGAACGGCCACCATCGCCCAGTAGCCGCTTCGCATCCAGACGAACTCGTTCATGGTGAATGCGAGCACTTCGCGCTCGGTGACGCCCGAGCGCAGGATGATCTCGCCGCGGTCGTAGTCGTAGCCGACGGCCACCGCGTAATGCCAGCCGTCGCGAAACCCGAGGTTCTGCAGCAGAATCACCGGCGTGCCGGCGGCCAGCTCGCGCATCACGTCCACGAGCCGCGGCGCGAGCTGGTAGGAGATCAGGCCGTGGCGGCGCGCCGCGGCCAGCATCTCGATCTGCAAGCTGCCTTTGCGCTCCGGCAGGTATACCTGCGGCACCAGATCTTCGGGCGTCACCTTGACGCCGGCGCTGGCCAGCGCAGTGGCGAGCGCGGCCGGGCCGCACTGGTAGTCGCTTTGCGGAAAGAACGGCACTTCGGCGAGCTCCACGCGCTCGGGCAGGCCCGCGGGCAGCGCCTCGCGCAGCTCGGCGGTCTGCGGCCACAGGCTGGCGCAACCGGTGAGCGCGAGGGCGCACGCGCAAACGAAAACGCCCGCAGCTGCGCGGGCGTTTCGTCGGGCCTTGCGGCCGGCGGCGGCTAGCGCTTCCAGACCCACCAGATCGCCGCGATGACCAGGAGGAGCAGCAGCACGCCTGCGGTGTCGGCGCCGGCGGGCAGGCTGTTGATGCGGCTCGCGAGATAGGACACCTCGGCGTCGCTCATGGCCGCCACGCGGTCCTTCGCGCTCGTCGCGTCGAGGCCCATGGCCTGCAGCTGCCCCGCGACATCGGCGCGGCTGACGAAGCCGAGCACGGCGCTGCGATCTGCCTGCGAAGACGTCGTTGCCACCTGGTCGGTGCCGATCATCCCGGCTTGTGCCACCTGGTACGGCGTCCAGATCATCAGCACGACCAACAAGCGGCAGATTGTTTTTGCCCAAGCAGATTTCATAAGCGCTCCTAGATGAGATTTCGGAAAGGAAAAGAGGGGTTCAGGATTTGACCGATGTCGCATTGCTGCAGGCCGACCGATATCACACCCTACCGCGGCCGCCTGCGAAGCAATCTAGTCTCGCTGCGCGTACCCGTCAAGAAAGCGCTGTGTGACAGAATCGCTACAAATGGTAGCTTTTCAACGACTTGGGGGGGCGCTGGGCGCGGCGCTTGCCGGCGAGGTGCGCTTCGACAACGCCGCCCGCGCCGCCTATGCGTCCGACGCGTCGAACTACCGGCAGGTGCCGGTCGGCGTGGTGCTGCCACGCTCGATCGACGACATCGTCGCCGCCGTACGTCTGTGCCGCGAGCACGGCGCCGCGGTCCTGCCGCGCGGCGCCGGCACCTCGATGTGCGGCCAGAGCGTCAACGCCGCGGTGGTGGTGGACTGCTCCAAGTACCTTGACCGCGTGCTCGGCGTCGAGCCCGCGGCCCGAATGGCGCGCGTCGAGCCCGGCGCCGTGTGCGACGCACTGCGCGAAGCGGCCGAGGCGCACGGACTGACGTTCGCGCCGGACCCCGCCACGCACTCGCGCTGCACGCTCGGCGGCATGATCGCCAACAATTCCTGCGGCCCCCATTCGGTCATGGCGGGCAAGACCGTGGAGAACGTAGAGCGCCTGGAGGTGCTCACCTACGACGGCGAGCGGTTCTGGTGCGGCCCGACGAGCGAAGTAGAGTTTCAGCGCATCGTGTCATCGGGAGGACGACAGGCGGTCATCTATTCCGGGATGCGCAAGATCGCACAGCGATACGGCGAGCTGATCCGCACCCGGTTTCCGAAAATCCGCCGCCGCGTGTCCGGCTACAACCTGGATGAGCTGCTTCCCGAGAACGGCTTCAACGTGGCGCGCGCGCTGGTGGGCTCCGAGGGCACCTGCGCCTTCACGCTGCAGGCGGAGGTGCGCCTGGTGAAGAGCCCGCGCGAGCGCGTGCTGGTGGTGCGCGGCTTTGGCGACATTTTCGCCGCCGGCGACGCGGTGCCGGAAGTCCTCGCGGCCGGGCCGATCGCCTGCGAAGGGCTCGACGAGCGCATCATCGGCGGACTGCGCGAGCGCGGGCTGCGCCTGGACGACATCGCGCTGCTGCCGCCGGGCGAGGGCTGGCTGATGATCGAGTTCGGCGGCGACACGCTCGAGGAAGCAAGCGAGAAGGCGAGGCGCGTGGCCGGCCAGCTCATCACCGACAAGGCGCTCATGTCGCGGCTGTGGACGCTGCGGGAGACCGGCGCCTCGGCCACCGCGCTCAACCTGGCGGGCAAAGGCGTCGACCCGATCGTCGGCTGGGAAGACGCGGCCGTGGATCCCATGCGCCTGGGCGGCTACCTGCGCGAATTCCGTGCCCTGGTGGCGCGCTACGGCTATCGCACTTCGATTTACGGGCACTTCGGCGACGGTTGCGTGCACGCGCGCATCGACTTCGATCTGCGCACGCCGCAAGGCATCGCGCACTGGCGAAGCTTCCTGCGCGAGGCCGCGGAGCTGGTGGTGAAATACGGCGGCTCGCTTTCGGGCGAGCACGGCGACGGCCATGCGCGCGCCGAATTCCTGCCGCTGATGTTCGGCGAGGAATTGATGCAGGCGCTGCGCGAGTTCAAGGCGCTGTGGGATCCGCAGAACCGCATGAACCCGGGCAAGATCGTCGATCCCGAAGGCAAGACGCTGCGCGTCGACGCGCATCTGCGCCTTGGGCCGCAATACCAGCCGGTGACCCTGGATACGAAGCTCGCTTTCCGAAGCGAGGTGGGCGATGGCTTTGCGCGCGCCGTGGGCCACTGCGTCGGCATGGGCAAGTGCCGGGCGTCCAAAGGCGGCACCATGTGCCCAAGCTACCGCGGCACCCGCGAAGAGCGCTATTCGACGCGCGGTCGCGCGCGCCTGCTGGGCGAAATGCTGCGCGGGGAGCTCATCACCGACGGCTGGCGCAGCGAGGAAGTGAAGGAGGCGCTCGACTGGTGCCTCGGCTGCAAGGGCTGCCGCAGCGATTGCCCGACGCATACCGACATGGCCGCCTACAAGGCGGAATTCATGTCGCACTACTACGAGGGCCGTGCGCGTCCGCGCCAGGCCTGGTCGATGGGCCGCATCGGCGAATGGGCGCCGCTCGCGGCGCGCCTCCCCGGTCTGGCGAATTTCGTTTCCAGGAATTTCAAAGGCCTTGCCGGCATCGCCGCCGAGAGGACGCCGCCGCAGTTCGCGCGCCGCACGTTCCGGTCGCAATTCCAGTCTCGGGGAAGTGGCGAAGCGGTCGTCCTGTTCGACGACACGTTCAACAATCACTTCCGTCCGCAGACCGCGCACGCGGCGCAGCGCGTGCTGGAGCAGGCCGGGTGCGCCGTCGAGCTGCCGGGCCGGCACCTGTGCTGCGGGCGGCCCTACTACGATTTCGGCATGCTGGAGCAGGCCCGGGCCTCGCTCGAGCAGGTGCTGCAAGTACTCTCTCCGCAGCTCGAGCGCGGCCTGCCGGTGGTGGTGCTGGAGCCGGGCTGCCTCTCGGTGTTCCGCGACGAGCTGCACCAGCTATTCCCGGGCGACGCGCGCGCGGCCAGGCTGAATGCCGCGACCACCAGCTTCTCCGAATTGCTGCTGCGCAAAGGCTTCAAGGCGAATCGCACGGGCCGCGCCCTGCCGGTCAACGTCACGATGCACGCCCACTGCCACCAGAAGTCGCTCTGGGGAACCGCTTCCGACCTGCGCGTGCTGAGCGAGGCCGGATGCGAAGTGAGCGCCCCGGACACCGGCTGCTGCGGCATGGCCGGCTCGTTCGGCTATCGCCCCGAGTTCTACGAGACGTCCAAGCGCATCGCCCAGCTCGCGCTGCTGCCGGCACTGGAAAAGTCACCCGGGCACCTGGTGCTGGCAAACGGCTTTTCCTGCCGCGAGCAGATCGAGGCGCTCTCGGGGCGCCCGACGCGGCACCTCGCCGAGGTGCTGGCCGATGGTGCTTGAGCGCGCGGCGCGCTGCCTTCTGGCGATCCTGCTGGTCGGCCAGCTGTCGTGCAAGGCGCTCGCTGCCGGGAACATCGACGCGCGCAACGCGCAAGGCGAAACGGCGTTGCACGGGGCAGTCGACAAGGGGATGCGCGAGCTCGCGGGCGAGCTCATTGGCAAGGGGGCGGACGTCAACCTGCGCATGCGCAATGGGGAGAGCGCGTTGCACCTTGCCACGCTCGACGCGGACCCCGCGATGCTCGACCTGCTGCTCGCCGCGGGCGCCGACCCGCACGCGCGCAACGCGGACGGCGAGTCGGTGCTGATGTGGGCCTGCCTGAGCGGGCACCTCGTCATCGCGCAGCGCCTGCTCGATCGCGGCGCCGATGCGAACGTGAAGGACCGCAAAGGCAGCCTGCCGCTGCATGCCGCCGCCGACGGCGGCTATCTCGAGCTTGTGCGCCTGCTGTTGCCGCGCACCGCAGACGCGCAATCAAAGAACGGCGACGGACACAGCGCGGCGGACTACGCAGGGAGACGCGGCTTTCGCGAGGTCGAAAGACTCTTGCGCTCTGTCGCCGTGCGGCGACAGTAAAAAGCACCAACGCATCAAGGCTCCTCGTAAAGATCTGCAATACCTCGTCGGCGCTACCCGACAAACCGAACGGTTAGCAGGTGCCCACTTTGTCACACGGCGCGCATAAACCTTTGTTTCTTCTGAGAACGGCGACGCTGGCACGCGCGTTGCAGGAGAGTAATCCGAAAGGAGGAGAAGCGTATGGAAATGCGCCTCAAGCAGGAAGTCTTTGCGCTTGCGCACGCGGGTATCGGCTTCATCTTGGTTGCCTTGGTCCTGACCGGCATCGGCGGCACCATCTACAAAGTCATTTCGCCGGACGGCTGGGTTGCCCAGGCGTTCGGCCGCAGCTTCTCCGCCGGCGTCGCCACGCTCGGCTCGCTGGTCATGATTTTCGCCCTCGCCTGGTTTTCGCGCGGCTGGAGCTCGCCGCGCCATCGCAACCGCTTCTCCGATCTCCTGGTCTACAGCTTCGCCGCTGCCGGCCTGCTGTACATCGCGCAGCTCTGGACCAAGGGAACGTTCTGATCGCGAGCTGAGCCAAGCATTGCCTCCCCTGGGCCCGCGCTTTCCCCCCTACAAGCCGGGCCCTTTTTTTGTCCTTTTTCCGCCCTAGAGGGCGCTCGCCAGCGCCGCGGGCGAGATCAGCACGCTGAACTGCTCGCACCAGATCACGACGCTGCCATAGCGCCCAATGTCTACGCCGGCGGGCACGGGATAGTTCTGGCTGCCTTTGAAGGCCTTCAGCCGGCCGAGGTCGACGAACATCGTTTGCGCAACCCGGGTCGACGGCAGCACGTTCCGCTCCGGCACCAGGTACACGTGGTACTTGGGGCCCGGCCCGACCTCGAAATCCGCCTCCAGATGCAATAGCCCCTCGTAAACGCTCACGCGCCCCTTGCCGTAATGGATCGGATCGGCGGGATTGGCATGGACGAAGCTGCCGCGCGCGAGGAGCTTGCGCGCGCTGGGATCGACCTTTTCCATGGCCACGATGTCGGCCAGGAAGACGTAGGGGTATACGAAAATGCCGAGCGCGAAGCCCGCCGCGATCCCGAGCACGCCGCCGGCTAGGAAGACTGCGGCGATCCTGGTTCTGCTCATGTTGCCTCCGGTCGGCCCGTGATTTGCTTCATGCGGGGCGCGAATGCGGCTGCGCCCCGATCCGGTCGTCACCCAGGAAGAGCTGGCGCGCGGCAAGCGCGCGCTGGTGAGGGACGCCGCGTGGGCAAGCCTAGTGGGCGCATTGTACGGCGGCGTGATCCTGGTGGGTTTTGCGCTGGAACTCGGCGCCACGCCATTTATCATCGGGCTGCTCGCCGCCATTCCCTTCCTCGCCCAGGTGGCGCAGCTGCCGGCGATTGCGCTGGTCGAGCGCGTGCGCCAGCGGCGCAAGATCTCCGTCATCGCCGTACTGGTGTCGCGCACCGTGATCCTGTCGCTCGCGCTGATTCCGTTCATCGGCGACAGCGCGGCGCAGCTCGCTGCGCTCATCCTCGCGCAGCTCGCCATCACGCTGCTTGGCTCCATCGGCGGCTGCTCGCTCAACTCATGGATGCACCAGCTGCTGCAGGGCGAGCCGCTCGGCGATCTGTTCTCGCGCCGGCTGTTCTGGTCCACGGTGCTAGCCTCGCTCGGCGCGCTGCTGGCCGGGCAGATGGTGCAGCACTGGCCCTTCGACGAGCGCCTGCAAGCCTACTCCTTGGCTTTCGCGCTCGCCGCTGCGGCGGGCTACGTGAGCACGCATTACCTCGCCAGCGTGCCCGAGCCGCAAATGAGCGCGCGCGGCGCGCCGGTGCCGGTGCTCGCCATGTTGCGCTCGCCGTTCCGCGACTCCAATTTCCGCCGGCTGATCGTGTTCATGGGAAGCTGGAACTTCGCCTCCAACCTGGCAGCGCCGTTCATTACGGTGTACCTCCTGAGGCAGCTCGGCTTCCCGCTGGGCACGGTGACCACGCTGTGGATCGCGAGCCAGGTGGCCAACGCGCTCACCATGTACCTGTGGGGGCGCCTTTCCGACCAGCTGTCGAACAAGGCGATCCTGGCGGTGGCGCTGCCCGCCTACTTCGGCTGCCTGGTGGCACTGCCTTTCACCGCCATCCCCACCCTGCACGCGCTCACGCTGCCGCTGCTTTACGTCATCCACCTCGTCATGGGCGCGGCCGCCGGCGGCATCGGCCTCGCCACCGGCAATCTGGGACTCAAGCTGGCGCCGCAAGGGCAGGGCACTGCCTACCTCGCCAGCGTGAGCCTGATGGGCTCGCTTGCCGGCGGCCTGGCCGCGCTGCTCGGCGGCACGCTCGCCGAATGGTTCTCGGCGCGCGAGCTGGCGGTGTATTTCCACTGGATGTCGCCGAACAGCAGCGAGGCGCTCACCGTGGTGCAATTCCAGCATTGGGAATTCCTGTTCGGCATCTCCTTCGTGCTCGGCGGCTATGTCCTGCATGCGCTGTCGCGCATCAACGAGGGGCGCGAGATCAGCGAGCGGGTGGTGATCCAGCAATTCGCCGCCGAGGCCGCACGCAGCCTGGACCAGTTGTCGCCGATCGAGGGACTGCGCGCCGCGATCCTGTTTCCCTTCGGGCGCCTGCGCGAGCGCCGCCGCCAGCCGCGCGCCTAGCGAGTCGCGGGATAGACGGCCGGAGCCGCCCGCCGCGAGCCGGAGTGATGCGCGTAGACCCAGGTGAACTCCGCCCCGAGCAGAAAGATCTGCGCCGAGTAGTAGACCCATAGCATGACGATGATGAGAGAGCCGAAGGCGCCGAAGCTCGAGGCCACGTCGCTTTTGCCGAGGTACAGGCCGATCAGAAACTTGCCGATGGTGAATAGAACCACGGTTACGGCGGCGCCGACCCATACATCGCGCCATTCGATGCGCGCCCGCGGCATGAACTTGTAGATGGCGGCGAATACCAGGACCAGCATGGCGAAACTCACCACCAGATTTACGAAGTGCGCGACGGTCTCCCATTCGCCGAAGGCTCCGCCCCACCATTTG
>DATACE010000316.1:0-3166 GCA_036259215.1 Burkholderiales bacterium
AGGGTGACGCCGGGGGCGGGCCGTTCGGTCAGCTCTTCTTTGTTCAGCAGCTTGTCGATCGAGATCGCCGCGTCATGCCCATGCGCCACCGCCCAGATGATGTTCTTCGGCCCGAAGGCGGCGTCGCCGCCGAAGAAGACGTTCGGCACGGACGACTGGAAGGTGTCCTTGTTGAGGACCGGCAGGCCCCACTTGTCGAACTCGATGCCCGCGTCGCGCTCGATCCAGGGAAAGGCGTTCTCCTGGCCCACCGCGACCAGCACGTCGTCACACTCGAAGAACGCGTCGGGCTCGCCGGTGGGGATCAGGCTGCGGCGGCCTTTGTCGTCGTAGACCGCTTTGACCTTCTCGAAGGTCATGCCCACCAGCTTCTGGTTGTTTACTTCAAAGGTTTTCGGGACCAGGAAGTTGAGGATGGGAATGCCTTCGTGCTGCGCGTCTTCCTTCTCCCACGGGCTCGCCTTCATTTCCTCGAAGCCCGAGCGCACGATCACCTTGACGTCGTCGCCGCCCAGGCGCTTGGAGGTGCGGCAGCAGTCCATGGCGGTGTTGCCGCCGCCCAGGACGATGACGCGCTTGCCGATCTTGTCGGTGTGGCCAAACGAGACCGAGGACAGCCAGTCGATGCCGATGTGGATGTTCTTCGCGCCTTCCTTGCGCCCCGGGATGTCGAGGTCGCGGCCGCGCGGCGCGCCCGAGCCGACGAAGATGGCGTCGTAGCCCTCGGCCATGAGGCCTTTCATGGAATCGATTCTGCGCTGCTTGAACGCGACGCCGAGGTTCAAAATATAGTTGACCTCCTCGTCAATCACCTCCATGGGCAGGCGAAAGCGCGGGATCTGCGTCCAGATCATGCCGCCGGCGCGGTGGTCCTGGTCGAACACGGTGACGTCGTAGCCCAGCGGCGCGAGGTCGCGCGCCACGGTGAGCGAGGCCGGGCCGGCGCCGACGCAGGCGATTTTTCTGCCGTTGGAACGGGTCTTCTTGCCGCTTTCGATTTTCTTGCGGATCTCTTCGTTGTCCTTGTAATCCGCAGTCACCCGCTTCAAGCGGCAGATGGCGACCGGCTCGGGCTTGGCCTGGTTCGCTTCCTCGACGCGGCCCCGGCGGCACGCGGGCTCGCAGGGGCGGTCGCAGGTGCGCCCGAGGATGCCGGGGAACACGTTCGACTTCCAGTTCACCATGTAGGCGTCGGAGTAACGCCCCGCGGCAATCATGCGGATGTATTCGGGTACCGGGGTGTGGGCCGGGCAGGCCCACTGGCAATCGACAACTTTATGGAAGTAGTCGGGGTCCTTGATATCGGTCGGGTGCAACGCGGCTCCTTAAATCCCCTGGATAAGTTCTTCTTATCCGCCAGTCTACTCCTGCCCGGGGGGCATAGAAAGGCTTTGTTATCAAACCACTAAAGGCTCCGCGGCCCTCACCCGGTCGCGTCCTTCGGCCTTCGCCCGGTACAGCGCCGCGTCCGCCGCGGCCGCCAGTTGCGCCGCCTCGTCCTGCGGCCCGAGCTGCGCGGCCCCGAAGCTTGCGGTCACGCCCGCCGGCAGGCCGGAAATCGCACGCCGGGCACGCTCGGCGAAGCGCAGCGCCTGCGCGAGCGTGGTGTGCGGCAGGATGATGGCGAACTCCTCGCCGCCGTAGCGCGCCACCACGTCGGCGCCGCGCGCGCATTCGCGCAGCGCCCGCCCCACCTCGCGCAGCACCTCGTCGCCCGCCGCGTGGCCGCGGGTGTCGTTCACGCGCTTGAAGTGGTCGAGGTCGGCGAGCACCAGCGACAGCGGCTCGGCGTAGCGTCGCGCCCGCCCCATCTCGACGGCGAGCGCCTGGTCGAACAGCCGCCGGTTGCCCACGCCCGTGAGCGGATCTACGGCGGCCAGGTGCGCCAGCCGCTCGTTCGCCAGCTGCAGCTCGCGGGTGCGCTCGGCCACGCGCGCGAGCAGCTCGGCCTTGTGGCGGCGCAGCTCGCCCAGCAGCGCCGCGAAGCCCAGCGTGGTGAGCGTCACGATGAACAGGAAGCCCTGCGCCGTAACTGCCGCCTCGCGCGGCGGCAGGGGGCCGAACGGCTCCAGGCCGGCGGCGATGGCGCAGACCACCGCCACGGCCACCAGGGCGGCGACCAGCGGCGCCCACCGCTGCGGGTAGCGCGCGGCGGCGACCAGCGCCACCGGCACGAACAGGAACGGGCGCAGCTGGAAGCCGAAGCTGTCGGAAAACCAGAACAGCGCCACGGCGAGCGCCGCCGCCGCGAGCAACACCGCGTCCGCCGGCCGCGGGCGCCAGCGCGCCGCCGGCGTCTCGGGAGCTTCGCCGAAGGGCGCGAAGGCGAGGAGAAGCGGCGTCAGCAATAGCAGGCCGATGCCGTCGGCGAACCACGCGCTGCGCAGGAGCTGCGGGTACGTCGCCTCGCCGGCGCGAAAGGCCGCGTACACCGCGGCGCTAAAGAGCGAGGCGGCGAAGGCTGCTGCCAGCGGCCCGGCGACCAGGAATTTCCATGCGTCCGCGAGCGTCGCAGCCCGCGCATCGAAGTCCAGTCGGCGCAGCAGCACGAACGCGAGCGTGGCTTCGCCGAAGTGGATCAGGCCGAGCAACAGGGCCTCGCCCAGGTTGACCGCGGGCAGGCCGGCGGCCACCTCGGTCGCCACCACCACCAGCCCGAGCAGCCGCAGGCGCACGGCGCGGAAGCGGATCAGCGCGGCCAGGACCACGGCAGTCGGCAGCCACACGATGGCGATGCCCTCGGGCGCCACCGTCAGCATGCTCAGTTTTACGCCGGCGAAGTACAGCACGGAAACCAGCGCGAGGTCGCGCACGGAGGGCCGCAGGCTCATGGGGGCGATGGTATCGCCTATTGCACGACAAACCCTCGATAAGCCGTTGAATGTTTTACAGAGTCGCTGCTTGCAGCGAGACGAGATAGAGGGTACCGCCGGCGGCGTCGCGCAGGGCGTGCAGGCTGCGCCAGGCGCGGTAGCTTTCGCCGTTCTTGCGCCGGCGAATGACCAGGCCGGCCGAGCCCGGGTCGAGCAGCCCGCCTTCGGGGCGCCCGACCGCCTCCTCGGGACCATAGCCGGTGAGCCGCGTGTAGGCCTCGTTAACAGCCTCGACCAAGCCGTCCGCCCCGACGATGGCCAGCGCGTCATCGCCGCTGCCCGACGCCGCCTGG
>DATACE010000317.1:0-23921 GCA_036259215.1 Burkholderiales bacterium
ACGAATTCGCGCTCGTAAGGGTCGATGTTGGCGCGGTGCATCTCGTCCAGCTCGCCGTTATTGGCCATCACCGCGCCAACATCGACCCTTACGAGCGCGAATTCGTGCCGCGCATCGCGGCTGCGGCAATCTCGGTATTCACGCTTACGGTGGTGAGCTGCTTTGTGGTGATCCTCATTGCCTACGTGGTGATGTACGGCGCTTCCCCCTGGGGCTTCGCCGACTACACGCGCACGGTGGCGTTGGTGTTCGGTCCCGGAGAGCTGGGCGGCTTCCTGGTCAAATGCGTGGCTTTCGGCGTGGTGGTGGCCGTGATCCCCATCGCCGCGGGCCTGGAGGCGACCAAGGACCCGCGGTCCGTACCGGTGGCAGTGATGGGAGGCATGGTGCGCCTGTTCGTGGCGCTCGCCGCGATCGAGCTGGTGAACCTCGCTGTAAAGTACGTCTGAATGGACCGCGAAGGATTCACCCGGGTACCGAAGAACCTGCAGTTTCGCGTCGGCCTCCTGCTTGGCCTGACCATCATGGTCGCGGCCGGCTTCCTGACCTATGCCTTGTACGCGCGCGGTGTGTTCGAGGCGACGCAGCGCCTGACCCTGGTGGCCGACAACGCCGAAGGGGTAAGCATCGGCATGGACCTCACTTTTTCGGGTTTCCCGATCGGCCGAGTGCAGCGCATCGCGCTGGGCGACGACGGCCGCGCGCGCATCGAGGTCGACATCCCGCGCAAGGACGCGCGCTGGCTGCGCAGCTCGAGCATCTTCACCCTGGAGCGGGGCATCGTCGGCGGCGCGCGCATCCGCGCGTTCACCGCCAATCTGCAGGGCGATCCGCTGCCTGACGGTGCCGAGCGCACCGTGCTGCGCGGCGACACGCAGGAAGAGATTCCCCGCATGGTGGCCACGCTGCGCAGCGTGCTGGAGAACGTGGAGCAGGTGACCGGCCCAGGGGGTAGCCTGCAGGCGAGCCTGCAAAATCTGCGCGGCCTCACCGAGCAGTTCGGCAGCAAGGAAGACGCGGGCAAGGTCCGCGCGGTGCTCGACCGCGCCAATGCCTTGCTCGTCTCCCTGGGTGGCCTGTCGCGGCGCATGGATGGTGTGGTGGCGAAGACGGACCAGCGCATGTTCGGCGCCGGCGGTGTGGCCGAGGGCACGCAGCGCGCCGTCGAGCAGGCGAATGCCATCCTGGGCGAGCTGCGCGCAAGCCTGAAGCGCGTCGACCGCATTCTTGCCGACGCGCAAGCCGTGAGCGGCAACGCCAGGGCTGCCACGCAGGACCTCGGGCAGCTGCGCGCCGAGGTGGATGCGAGCCTGCGCAAGGTCTCCGGCCTTATCGACGAGAACAACCGAAAATGGCCTTTCCAGCGCGACTCCGAAATCCGCTTGCCGTGATCGCCCTGCTGGCGGGGTGCGCCGGCGGGCCGCAGGCGCCCGACTGGCAGGCGAACGCCGCCCAGGCTCTGGCTGCGTTCCAGCGCCTCTATTTCGCCGGGAATACTGTCGCTGCGGACAGCGAGTTCCGGCTGGCGCGCAGCGAGCTTGCGCGCACCGGACGGGCGGACCTTGTGGCACGCGCCGAGCTCGTGCGCTGCGCCGTACGGGCCGCCAGCCTGGAGTTCGACGCGTGTCCCGGGTTCGAGCGGCTGCGCGAGGGCGCAGGACCCGATGAAGTCGCCTATGCGGCATACCTTGCGGGAAGCGGCAGCGCGAAAACGGGCGCCGAGCCCCTGTCGCGCCTGGTTGCCCACGCCGTGGCGTTGAGGAAAGGCGCGATCACGCCTTCCTCCATTTCCGCCGCCGTGGACATCGCCTCGGCGCAGGGCTGGCGGCGGCCACTGCTCGCCTGGCTGGGCGTGCAGGCAAAACGCGCCGAAGCGGCGGGCGACGGCGAAACTGCGGCGCGCGTGCGCCGCCGCATCGAACTCATCTCCGGATAGAATCGCCGGCTCGAGGAGGAGTGATGGCGAAAGGCAGGCAGCATCCGGAGCCGAAGATCATCCGGCCGGACGACGTCGACCCGAAGCACCGCTGGGACCGCCCGCTGCAGGCCCCCGGACGCACGCAGGTCGACTTCGAGGAGCGCATCAATTTCCGCCGGCTGCACGACTATCGGCTGGCCCGCGTGCGCGCCGCGCTGTCGGGCTCCGGGCTGGGCGCGCTGCTTTCCTTCGATCAGCACAACATCCGCTATACCACCAGCACGGTGATCGGTGAATGGGCGCGCGACAAGCTCACGCGCTACTCGTTGCTGACGGGCAACGGCGACCCGTACATCTGGGATTTCGGCAGCGCCGCGCGCCACCACAAGCTGCACGCGCCGTGGCTGCACGAGCATCATTGCCGCGCCGGCCTGCTCGGCCTGCGCGGCGCGACCGGCGGCGACATCAGCCTGTTTCGCGATGCCGCCCGGGAGATCAAGTCCATCCTGGACGAGGAGGGCGTGGGGGACATGCCGGTGGGAATCGACGTAGTCGAGCCGCCGATGCTGTTCGAGCTGCAGCGCGCCGGCGTCAAGGTGGCGGACGGCCAGCAGGTGATGCTCCAGGCGCGCGAAGTCAAGAACATCGACGAGCTCACGCTGCTCAACATGGCCGCGGCCATGGTGGACGGCGTCTACCAGGACATCGCCGAGGCGCTCAAGCCGGGCATCCAGGAATCGCAGATTGTGGCGCTTGCCACCAAGCGCCTATATGAAATGGGCTCGGATTGCGTCGAGGCCATCAACTCCATCTCGGGCGAGCGCTGCTCGCCGCACCCGCATAACTTCACCGACCGGCTGATTCGCCCGGGCGACCAGGCGTTTTTCGACGTGATCCAGTCCTTTATGGGCTACCGCACCTGCTATTACCGCACGTTCAACGTTGGCCGTGCGACCTCCGCGCAGCGCACCGCGTACCGCAAGGCGCGCGAATGGATGGATCGGGCGATCGAGCTGCTCAAGCCCGGGATGTCGAGCGACAAGATCGCGCTCGCCTTCCCGGAAGCCAAGGAGATCGGCTTCGCCAGCGAAATGGACGCCTTCGGGCTGAATTTCTGCCACGGCCTGGGCCTCGGGCTGCACGAGCGGCCGCTTATTTCTCGCCTGACGTCGTTGCGCGAGCCGATCGAGCTCAAGGCCGGCATGGTGTTCGCGGTCGAGACCTACTGCCCGGCAAGCGACGGCATCTCTGCGGCGCGCATCGAGGAGGAAGTCATTCTTACGCCGGACGGCGCCAAGATCATTTCGCTGTACCCCGCTGAGGAGCTGCCGATTGCCAACCCCTACTGAAAAAAGCATGCGGCTGGGCTGGATCGGCACCGGCCGCATGGGCTACGAGATGGCCGCGCGCCTGGCCAAGCGCGGCTGCGACATCACCGCCTGGAACCGCACCAGAGCGAAGGCCGATCCGTTGAAGGCGTATGGCGCGAAGGTGGCCGATTCACTCGCCGAGCTGGCAGCAGCAGACATCGTCTTTTGCATGGTGTCGACGTGGGACGACGTGAAGGAGGTGATCGGCAAGCTGCTGTCGGGGTCGGCGAAGCCCAAGATGGTGGTGGAGTGCTCGTCCATCTCCCTCGAGGGCTCGGCGCAGTTGCGCGAGATGCTTTCCACGCAGAAAGTGGAGTACCTGGCCGCGCCCGTCAGCGGCAACGCGAAAGTGATCAAGGCAGGCAAGCTTACCTTCGTCGTGTCGGGGCCCAGGGCGGCCTACGAGGCCGCCAGGCCGTATCTCGACATGATGGGCACGGGCTCCAGCTACGTTGGCGAGGGCGAGCTCGCGCGCATCGCGAAGATCTGCCACAACGTGATGTTAGGCGTGGTCATCCAGTGCCTGAGCGAGATCACCGTCCTTGCGCAGAAGGCGGGCATGCCGCGCCACGCCTTCCTCGACTTCCTCAACAAAAGCGTGATGGGCTCGATGTTCACGCGCTACAAGACGCCTGCGCTGGTCAATCTCGACTTCAAGGTCACGTTCACGCCGCACCTGCTGCGCAAGGATCTCGACCTCGGCCTGGATGCCGGCCGCGAGCTCGAGGTGCCCATGCCGCTCGCTTCCCTGACGCGCGATCTGCTGCAGCAGATGATCGGCCATGGCCTGAGCGAACAGGATTTCGCAACCCTCGTCATGATGCAGGCCAAAGCTTCGGGAATCGACCTGAAGCCGGAGAACGTGGAGGTCGGAGATGGGCTCGCCTAAGCAACGCATCAGTTACTTTCCGCTGGACCGGATGGACGCCGAGATGCAGAAGGAGATGGACCGCTGCCGGCGCGAAGGGACGCCGCGTCCGGAAAGCTCCGCGGTGCGGGCGCACGTGCCTGCGGCGTTCTGGTCGTTCGCCAACTCGTGGCGCGATCTTTTCAGGAACGGCGTCTGCGATCACCCCACCAAGGAGCTGTGCCGGCTGTACGTGTCGCGTTCGGTGCAATGCGACTACTGCGGCAACCAGCGCTCGGTCAAGGCGGCGGGCGCGGGTATGCTCGAGGACGACGTAAAGGACCTGCTCAATTTCGAGAAATCGTCGCGTTACTCCGACCGGCAGAAGGCCGCCCTTGCCTATGCCGAGGCCATCACCTGGCACCTGGAAACGGACGACGCTTTTTGGGTGCGCCTGCACCGCCATTTCAGCGAGCCCGAGCTCGTGGAGCTTGGCTGCTTCATCGCCCTCACCATGGGTCAGCAGAGCTGGCTGCGCCTGCTCAACATAGATCACCACCAGGTGCTCGCCGGCACCTCCGCTTCCATGGCGCCGGGCTTCGAGAGCGCCGAAGCGCTCGCGCGCTCCAAAGCTGCCGCCGATTACTGGGCCAAGAGTCGTGCAGGTCACGGCGGCGCTGGCTCCTGAGAAGGGCGCGCCTTTCCGGCTGGAAACGCTGGCGCTGGCCGATCCCGGGCCGGACGAGCTCGTGGTGCGCGTCGCCGCCTGCGGCGTGTGCCAGACCGACGCGCACGGGCGAGACGACTATTTTGGCATTCCGTTTCCGTGCGTATTCGGCCACGAAGGCGCAGGCGTCGTCGAGCGGCTGGGAAAGGACGTAACCGGCTTCGCGGCAGGCGAGCGCGTGCTTATGGTGTCGCCGTCATGCGGCGCCTGCAAAGCCTGCGCGCTCGGGCTACCGGGCTATTGCGCCAGCGCCCGCCGCATCAAGTTCGGCGGCCGGCTGCGCGACGGGCGCGTCCCGTTTCATCGCAACGGCGAGCCGGTGCACGGCGCCTTCTTCCAGCAGTCCGCGTTCGCGAGCCATGCGCTTGCCACGCAGCGGAACATCGTGAAGGTGCCGGACGAACTGCCGCTCGAGCAGGCGGCGGCCTTTGCATGCGGCCTTAACACGGGAGTCGGCGCCGTGTTGAACGTGCTGCGGCCGGCGCCTGGCAGCGCCATCGCCGTATTCGGGGCCGGCACCGTCGGCCTTGCCGCCGTCATGGCGGCGCGCATCGCCGATTGCGGCGTGATACTGGCGGTCGATCTGCACGAGAGCCGCCTGGCGCTGGCAGGCGGGCTCGGCGCAACGCATGTCTGCAACGCCGCTACCGCGGATCCGGTCGCGGCGATCCGGGCGGCCACCGGGGGCGCCGGGGCCGAAGCATCGATCGAGGCGGCCGGCAATCCGCTCGCCTTGCGCCAGGCGATGGATTGCCTTGCCCCGCTCGGTGTCTGCGTCCTCGTCGGCAGCGCGCGCAAAGGCGTGGAGGCATGCCTCGAAATGGCGCAATTGCAGCACGGCCGCACGCTGCGCGGCTGCATCCAGGGCGACGCGCCGCCGGCGGATTTCTTCCCCCGGCTGTTCGAGCTGTGGCGCACCGGCCGCTTGCCGGTGGAGCGCCTTATCCGCTTTTACGACTTCGCGGACATCAACCTCGCGATGGCCGACGCCGCGGCCGGTCATGCGGTGAAGCCGGTGCTTCGCATGGAGCAGGCTTGAGATAGACTGTTTTTCTTCAAGGAGGAGGCACAAATGAAGCGTTGGATCAACCTCGGTGCGGCCATGCTGGCGGCCTGCACCTTCCAGGCGTTCGCGCAGAACTACCCGGCCAAGCCAGTGCACCTGATCATCTCGTTCACGCCGGGCAGCTCCACCGATATCATCGGCCGCGCGGTGGCGGCGAAGCTCTCGGAAATCTGGGGCCAGCAGGTGGTCGCGGAAAACCGGGTCGGCGCGGGCGGCACGATCGGCTCCGCGGTGGTCGCGCGCGCAGCGCCCGACGGCTATACGCTGCTCGCCAATTCGTCTGCGCACGTGTCGAATCCGTCGATTTACGCCAAGATGCCGTACGACACGCTCAAGGACTTCACCAACCTTTCGCCGCTTGCCGGCGGCCCTAACGTCCTCATTGTCGGCCAGCAAGCGGGCTGGAAATCGTTCGGCGACTTCGTTGCGGCCGCCAAGGCCAAGCCGGGCACGCTCAACTTCTCGTCGGCGGGCATCGGCAGCGGCACGCACTTCAACCTCGAGAAGCTCAAGCTGATGGCCGGCATCGACGTTACGCACGTGCCGTACAAGGGGACTCCGGAGGCGATCAGCGACACGATCGCCGGTCGCGTGTGCTGCTACTTTGCGCCGATCAATGCAGCCCTGCCGCACGTCGGCGGGGGCAAGGCGCTCGCGCTTGCCGTTTCCAGTGCGCAGCGCTCGCCGCTGCTGCCCAATGTTCCGAGCATCGCCGAATCCGGCGTGCCCGGCTTCGACTACACCCTGTGGGTGGGGCTATGGGGTCCGGCCGGCATGCCGGGCGAGCTGGCGAACAAGATCAACGCGGACGTACGCAAGGCGCTCACCAGCCCGGACCTGAAGGACCGGCTCACCAAGCTGGGCACGGTGCCGATGGACATGTCGACCCAACAGTTCTCGGATTTTGTGCGCAAGGAGCTGGACGACACCGCCAAGGTGATGAAAGCGGCGGGCATCAAGCCGCAGTAGCCAGGCGCTTCAGCGGCACGCCCGTAAGCCTCTGCAGCTCGTCGAAATCCAGGCCGTCGACCGCTTCGACAACGTGAAGCCCGTCGGGCTTCACGTCGATCACGGCCAGGTCCGTATAGATGCGGTCGACGCAGCGAGCGCCGGTAAGGGGGTACGAGCAGCGCTCCACGATCTTGCTTTTTCCGTCCTTGGTCAGGTGCTCCATCATGACCAGCACCTTCTTCGCCCCGACCGCGAGGTCCATGGCGCCGCCCACCGCCGGGATGGCGTCCGCGCCGCCCGTATGCCAGTTCGCCAGGTCCCCCGCCACCGAGACCTGAAAGGCGCCGAGGACGGCAAAGTCCAGATGCCGTCCCCGGATCATGGCGAACGAGTCGGCATGGTGAAAATAGCATCCGCCGGTGAGCAGCGTTGCCGGCTCCTTGCCGGCGTTGATGACGTCCTCATCGATCTCGGCCTCCGGCGGCTTGGGCCCAAGGCCGAGGATGCCGTTTTCGCTGTGCAGGATGATCTCGCGGCCCTTGGGCAGGTAATCGGCAACCAGCGTCGGCAAACCGATGCCGAGGTTCACGTAAGCGCCTTCCGGGATGTCGCGCGCGACGCGCGCCGCCATCTGCTTGCGATCGAGCTTTTTCATCAGTGCTTCACTATCCGTTTCACGAAGATGCCTGGAGTGATGATGGCTTCCGGATCAAGGTCGCCCAATTCTACGATCTCGCGCACCTGCGCTACCGTGGTCCTGGCGGCGGCGGCCATGATGGGCCCGAAATTGCGCGCGCTCTTGCGATAGGTCAGGTTGCCCCAGCGATCGGCGCGGTCAGCCTTGATCAGCGCGTAATCGGCCTGGATGGGATATTCCAACACGTAGTCGCGATCGCCGATGCGGCGCGTCTCCTTGCCTTCCGCGAGCTTCGTGCCATACCCAGTCGGCGTATAGAAGGCGCCGATGCCGGCGCCTCCCGCCCGGATGCGCTCGGCAAGCGTGCCTTGTGGCACCAATTCGAGCTCGATCTCCCCAGCGCGGTATTGGGCATCGAAGTGCCAGGAGTCGGCCTGGCGTGGAAAGGAGCAGAGGATCTTGCGCACGCGCCTCGCCTTGATGAGCGCGGCGAGGCCGGTATCGCCGTTGCCCGCGTTGTTGTTGACGATGGTGAGGTCCCGGGCGCCTTGGGCGATCAGGGCGTCGATCAGGGCGGCAGGCATGCCCGCATTGCCGAAGCCGTGAATCATCACTGTGGCCCCGTTAGGGACGTCGGCGAGCGCCGCTTCCGGAGTAGGGACGAGCTTGTTGATCATCGTGGCGTGAATTATGGCACTCGAAATTCGCGCCTTTACCTCATGAGTTACCTTCATTGATCTGATTAAGCAATTGAATGCGAAGATCATTTCGCAGTTACCACCGGGAGGGCAAAAGCGGCGCTAAGTACTTGTTGTTTTTAAGGAAACATCCTTGACCCCCGGCCCTTTTGTCCGTAAAGTGGCAAAACGTAGCAAAAAGTGGGAATAAAGGCCGAATGGGCGGAGGGTTTCACGGCGCTGCGGTTATCACGCTCGACGCAAAAGGACGCGTCGCCATTCCCACTCGCCATCGCACCGCGCTGCTCGACGGCGCGCCGACCCTGGTTCTTAGTGCCCATCCCGAGGGCTGTGTCCTGATCTACCCGGAGAGCGCATGGGAGCCGGTCCGCGCCCGCGTTGAATCGTTTCCGAGCTTCAACGCCCAGGCGAGCTGGTGGAAGCGCCTGCTGCTGGGCATGGAAGAGCATGTCAGCCCCGACGGCTCGGGCCGCGTGCTCCTCTCGCCCGCCCTGCGCCTGCACGCGAAACTCGAGCGCGAAGCGATGATGGTCGGCCAAGGGCGCTACTTCGAGCTGTGGGATTCCGCGGTTTGGTCCACCAAGCTCGGCCAGGCGCTAGCCGGTGCGGCGGCACCTCCGCCGGGCATGGAGGACTTTTCTCTGTGAGCGATGAACCTGCATACCCCGGTACTGACTGCACAATGCTTGGCCGCGCTCGCCATCCGGGCGGACGGCACCTACGTCGACGGCACGTTCGGCCGTGGTGGCCACAGCCACGCGATCCTGGGACAGCTCGGTCCGCGCGGCCGCTTGATTGCCTTGGACCGCGATCCGCAGGCGGCCGAAGCGGCGCGCGCCATCCGCGATCCGCGGTTCTCCTTTTTCCACCTGCGTTTTTCCCAGCTCTCGCAAGCGGTTCCTTTGGGGGTGCAGGGAATGCTGTTCGACCTGGGCGTCTCCTCGCCGCAGCTGGACGAGGCAGCCCGCGGGTTTTCGTTCCGTGCGGACGCACCGCTCGACATGCGCATGGATCCGACCGCGGGAGCCACCGCGGCGCAATGGCTTGCCGAAGCAAAAGAAGAAGAAATCAGGGAGGTCATCCGGGATTATGGCGAAGAACGGTTTGCTAAACAGATTGCAGCGGCGATTGTTGCTGCGCGCGGCAGCGAGCCCATCGTCCGCACTCGCCAACTGGCCGATCTCGTGGCAAAGGCGGTCCGCACACGCGAGCCGGGCCAGGATCCGGCGACGCGCACCTTTCAGGCTCTACGGATTCACATCAATCGGGAGCTTGAGGAAGTGTCGCTGATGCTGCCCCAGGCGGTTTCACGTCTGGCCGCCGGCGGTCGCCTGGCGGTGATCAGCTTTCATTCGCTCGAGGATCGCGCCGTCAAGCGCTTCATGCAGGCGCTGGCGCGGCCCGAAGTGCCTCGCCGCTTGCCTTTGCGCGCCAGCGAAATGCCACAACCCGCCCTCAAGCTGGTGGGCCGCCCGGTGCGGCCAACCGAGGATGAGATCCGATCCAATCCGCGCGCGCGCAGCGCCACGCTACGGGTGGCCGAGCGCACCGCGACTCCCTATACCGCAGTCAACCGAATCGAGCCCGGCGCGCGGTGGCGAAACTGAACCTCCTCCTCCTCGCGGTTCTCGTCGCCTGCGCGCTCGGGCTCGTCACCTCTCAGCACAAGGCGAGAAAGCTGTTCACCGAGCTCGAGCACGAGCAGGCGCGCGCCCGCGAGCTCGACATCGAGCACGGACAGCTGCAGCTGGAAGCGAGCACCTGGGGTCTGCATCGCCGGGTGGAGAAGATCGCTGTTTCGGCCCTAGGCATGCGCACGCCGGATCCCCGGCGCGTGCGGATGGTGATTCCCAAGCAGTGAGCGCGGCGATGCAGGGACTGGTGCGGCTGCCGGTGTGGCGCGGGCGTTTCGTGCTCGGGCTCTTGCTGCTCGCCTTCGGCGTGCTCGTCGCGCGCGCGCTCTACCTGCAGGCGTTCAGGACCGACTTTCTCCAGGAAAAGGGCGACGCACGCTACTCGCGCGTCATCGAGGTACCCGCCACCCGCGGCCGGATCCTCGATCGCCACGGCGACGCGCTGGCCGTATCCACGCCGGTAAAGTCGATCTGGGCAATTCCGGCCGATGCACAGCTATCGCGGGCGCAGCGGGCGAGCCTGTCCAGAGCGTTGGGAATGGAGCCGGGCGAGTTGCAGCGCAAGCTCGCCGAGGAGCAGCGTGACTTCGTCTATCTCAAGCGCCAGGTGTCGCCGCAAACCGCCGATAGCGTCGCCGCCCTGGGCTTGCAGGGCATCCACCAGCACCGCGAGTTCCGACGTTACTATCCCGGCGGCGAAGTGACCGCTCACGTGATCGGCTTCACCGATGTGGAAGACGCAGGCCAGGAAGGCGTCGAGCTGGCGTTTCAGCAGCACCTGCGGGGCAAACCCGGTAGCCGACGCGTGATCCGGGATCGCCGCGGGCAGGTGGTCGAGGATGTGGAATCGATTCGCTCGGCCCAGGACGGTCGCGACCTCGCGCTGTCCATCGACGGCAAGCTGCAAAGCCTGGCGTTCGGGGCACTCAAGGCCGCCGTCTCCCAGCATCGGGCCAAGGCGGGCGCGCTGGTGGCGTTAGACGTGCGCACCGGTGAAATCCTCGCCCTCGCCAATGTGCCCTCGTATAACCCGAACAACCGGGCGCGGCTGACGGGCGCGCAGCTGCGCAACCGCGCCGTAACGGACCTGTTCGAGCCCGGCTCGACGCTCAAGCCGTTCACAGTGGCGCTCGCCTTGGAAACCGGCAAGGTACGGCCCTCGACCGTGGTGGCGACCGACGCCGGACGCCTCGTGCTCTCCAATTACACGATCCGGGACATCCATCCGGCCGCCGCCCTCACGGTCGCCGAGGTGATCCAGAAATCATCCAATGTCGGTTCGGCCAAGCTGGCGCTCGCCATGCCGCGCGAAGCGATGTGGGACCTTTACCGGCGCGTGGGCTTCGGCGAAGTCCCGGAGCTCGGTTTCCCGGGCGCCGCGGCGGGCCGGGTGCGCCACTACCGCAGCTGGCGCCCGATCGAGCAGGCCACGATGGCCTATGGTCACGGTATCTCCTTGAGTCTGGTGCAGCTCGCGCGCGCCTATACCGTGTTTGCGCGCGACGGGGAATTGGTGCCCCTGACGCTGGTCAAAACCAGCACGGCCACCAGCGGCGAGAAGGTGCTTTCCACGGAGACGGCACGCGCCGTGCGCGCCATGCTCGAGCTCGCGGTGCAGCCGGGCGGCACAGGACCCCGAGCCCGCATCATGGGCTGGCGCGTTGCCGGCAAGACCGGTACAGCGCACAAGCCGGAGAACGGCAGCTACGCGGCAGACAAATATCTCTCCTCTTTCGTGGGCTTTGCACCGGCTTCGGCGCCGCGCCTGGTGATCGCGGTGATGATCGACGAGCCGGCCGCCGGCCAGCACTACGGCGGAGCGGTCGCTGCGCCGGTATTTGCCCAGGTAATGCAGGGAGCGCTGCGCATGCTGAATGCGCCGCACGACGCGCCGCTCGAGCCCGTTCCGTTCCCGGGCGAAGGCGAGGAACTTAAGGAAAGCACTTGAGACTCGGGTGCACAACATGGATACCGCGCAGCTACTCCGGCGGCTCGCTTCCCAGGGCGCGATGATCGAGCGTCTGTCCTGCGACAGCCGACGCTGCTCGCCCGGCGCGGCGTTCCTCGCCTATCCGGGTGAGGCGGCGGACGGCCGCATGCACATCGCCGACGCCATCGGGCGGGGCGCCTCGGCCGTGCTATGGGACGACGCCGGCTTCGCATGGCGAGCGCAATGGCGTGTGCCGAACATCGCGGTGCGGGACCTTAGGCAGCACGCCGGCTTGCTCGCGCACGACTTCTACGGCCGTCCGTCGGAATCGCTCTGGATATGCGGTGTTACGGGCACCAACGGCAAGACTTCGTGCAGCCAGTGGATCGCGGCGGCGCTGTCGGCTTCGGGCGCGAAAGCCGGGGTGATTGGGACGCTGGGGGCCGGTTTTCCGGGCGCGCTCGCGGAACTGCCGAATACCACGCCGGATGCGCTGGAAGTCCACAGGATTCTGAAAGACCTCCAGGTGCAGGGCGCCAAGGCCGCTGCGATGGAAGTGTCCTCTCACGGCCTCGTGCAGGGCCGCGTGAACGGGGTCGCTTTCGATTGCGCGCTCTTTACCAACCTGTCGCACGATCACCTCGACTACCACGGCAGCATGGAGGCATATGCCGAGGCGAAGGCGCGGTTGTTCGACAGCCCCGGGCTTTCGGCGGCGGTGCTCAACATGGACGACGTGGTCGGAGTCCAGCTTGCGCGCCGTCTCGAAGAGCGCGGCATCCGCGTCATCGGCTATTCGCTTTCGGGCGTGCGCAACGCAAGCCGCGAGTTCATCGCCGCCGCGCGTAGCACCAGCGGGGAGATGGACCTTGAATCGAGCTGGGGCCATGCCACCGCCCGGGTCAACCAGCTGGGCCGCTTCAACCTGGCCAACGCGCTCGGCGTGCTCGGTTGCCTCGTGGCCCACGGTATGCCTTTCGAGCAGGCCATAGAGCATCTGGCGCAGCTGCCGCCGGTGCCCGGACGCATGGAACCGGTCGGCGAGCGGCCGCTCGCCGTGATCGACTATGCGCATACCCCCGATGCGCTCGAGAAAGTGCTTCAGGCGCTGCGCCCGGTGGTCGCCCAGCGCGGCGGCAGCCTCGTCGCGGTGTTCGGCGCCGGGGGCGACCGTGACCCGGCCAAGCGGCCGCTGATGGGCTCGGTTGCCGCACGGCTCGCCGATCGCATTGTCGTCACCTCCGACAATCCGCGCAGCGAAGCGCCCCTGGATATCATCTCGCAGGTCGCAAAGGGCATTGACCGGCCGCATGAGATCGAAGCCGATCGTGCGCATGCCATTGAGCTCGCGATTTCGCAGGCACACGCGTCCGACGTCGTTCTGATCGCCGGCAAGGGGCACGAGAGCTACCAGGAGATCGCGGGCCGCCGGCTGCCTTTCTCGGATGCCCAGGTCGCGCGCCGGGCGCTCGCGCGGCGGGGCGACGCATGATGGACCTCTCTGAAGCGGTCCGCGTGCTCGGCGGCCGCCTGAGCGGCGCAAACACCCGCTTCACCGGCGTGTCGACCGACACGCGCACCCTGCGCGCCGCCGACCTCTTTGTCGCGCTGCGCGGCGAGCGCTTCGACGGGCACCGCTTCCTGAAGGAGGCTGCCGCGGCAAAGGCGGCCGCTGCGCTCGTCGATCGCGGCTATGCGGGCGAGTTTCCTCTGCCGGTCGCCATTGTGGAGGACACGCGGCTGGCGCTCGGCCAGCTCGCTCGAGACTGGCGCGCGCGCTTCGGCCCGGCGCTCATCGCGGTGACCGGGTCCAACGGCAAGACCACGGTGAAGGAGATGCTGGCCGCCATCCTGCGGGCGCATGCCGGGCCGGACGCGGTGCTCGCCACGCGCGGCAACCTCAACAACGACATCGGTGTGCCGCTCACGCTGCTGAGCATGCGCGAGGCGCACCGGTGGTGTGCGATCGAGCTGGGCATGAATCACAAGGGCGAAATTGCGTACCTCGCGGCCTTGGCCGCGCCGACCGTGGCGCTGGTGAACAATGCGCAGCGCGAGCACCTGGAGTTCATGCGCTCGGTCGAGGAGGTGGCGGCCGAGAACGCCTCCGTATACGAGGCCTTGACGGCACAGGGCGTCGCGGTGGTGAACGCAGAAGATCCGCAGGCGGCGTTTTTCCGCGCGCGTGCCGGCAGCCGCCGGGTGGTCGATTTCGGCATCGAAGGCAAAGCCGCCGTAACCGCACGCTACACGCTAGAGGCGCTCACCAGCCAGCTGGCGATTCGCACTCCCGGCGGCGAAGCGCATGCGACGCTCGCCATCCCGGGACTTCACAACGTAAGAAACGCCCTCGCCGCGGCGGCATGCGCGGTCGCCGCCGGCGTCGCGCCGGAGGCGATCGGCGTGGGGCTGAGCGCTTTCCGGCCCTACTCTGGCCGCCTGCAGGTGAGCCAGACGCGCGCAGGCGCCACGTTGATCGACGATACGTATAACGCCAATCCGGACTCGGTGCGGGCGGCTATCGACGTGCTCGCCGCATGCCCGGGGCCCACGGTGCTGGTGCTCGGCGACATGGGCGAAGTCGGCGAGCACGGCCGCGATTTTCACCACGAGGTCGGCGCGTATGCGAAGGCCAAGAGCATCTCCGCGCTTCTTGCGCTGGGCGAGGCGACGCGCCACGCGGTCGAGGCGTTTGGCCCGGGCGCACGCCATTTCGACCGGGTGGAGGACCTGCTGCCCCACGTGGCCGGCAGCAGCATCCTGGTGAAGGGTTCGCGCTTCATGAAGATGGAGCGCGTGGTTGCAGCACTTACGGGAGGGCATTGATGCTCCTCGAGCTTGCGCAATGGCTGGCAAAGGACGTGCGCCTGTTCAACGTCTTCAACTACATCACGCTGCGTGCGGTGCTCGCCTGCCTTACCGCGCTCGCCGTCTCGCTGGTGCTCGGGCCTTATTTCATCCGCAAGCTCACGGCCTACAAGATCGGCCAGGCGGTGCGCGACGATGGACCCCGTTCGCACCTCACCAAGGCCGGCACCCCCACAATGGGCGGCGCGCTGATCCTCGTGTCCATCTGCGTGACGGTGTTGCTCTGGGGCGACCTCTCGAACCGCCTGGTGTGGGTCGTACTGCTGGTAACGCTTGCTTTCGGCACGGTCGGCTGGGTGGACGACTACCGCAAGGTGGTGCACCGCAATCCGAAAGGCCTGTCGGCGAAGGCCAAGTTCCTCTGGCAGTCGGTAATTGGCCTCTCGGCGGCCATCTACCTGGGCTTCTTGTCGCAGAGCATGCCCTCGCTCAACGAATTCATCGTGCCGTTCTTCAAGCATATCGCCTATCCGCTGGGCATCGTCGGCTTCATCGCGCTCACGTTCTTCGTCATCGTCGGCACCTCCAACGCCGTCAACCTTACCGACGGGCTCGACGGCCTGGCGATCATGCCGACGGTCATGGTGGGTAGCGCGCTCGGCATCTTCGCGTACGTCGCCGGCCATGCCGGGTTCTCCAAGTACCTGGGTCTGCCGTACATTCCAGGCGCCGGCGAGCTCGCGGTCATCTGTGGTGCGCTGGCCGGCGCCGGCCTGGGATTCCTCTGGTTCAACGCGTACCCGGCGGAAGTATTCATGGGAGATGTCGGCGCGCTCGCCCTCGGAGCGGCGCTGGGCACCATCGCCGTAATCGTTCGACAGGAGATCGTCCTGTTCATCATGGGAGGCGTGTTCGTCGCCGAAACGCTCTCGGTGATGATTCAGGTCATCTATTTCAGGTACTCCGGCGGCAAGCGCATCTTCCGCATGGCGCCGCTGCACCACCATTACGAGCTCGAAGGTTGGAAGGAAAGCCAGGTGGTGGTGCGCTTCTGGATCATCACCATGATGCTGGTGCTGTTCGGCTTGTCGACGCTCAAGCTCAGATGATGCGGGAGCCTGCCTTCTCGCTCCTGCCCCGACCGGTGCCGCGCCGGCTGCGTGGCTTGCGCGTGCTCGTGCTCGGCCTGGGCGACACCGGGCTGTCTGTGGCGCGCTGGGTTGAAAAGCAGGGCGGCATGCCGCGCGTCGCCGATACCCGCGCTGCGCCGCCCAGAGCCAAGGACTTCGCAGGCGAGCTGCGCACCGGCCCTTTCAACGCGGCGCTGCTGGAAGGGGTCGACCTCGTTTGCGTGAGCCCGGGGTTGTCCCTGGAAGAGCCGGTGATCCGCCTGGCATTGCACAGGGGCGTGCCGGTGCTCGGTGATGTAGAGCTCTTCGCCTGGCATAACCGCGGCCGGGTGCTCGCGGTGACGGGCACCAACGGCAAGACCACCGTGACGTCCCTCCTGGGTCATCTGCTGCGCACGGCAGGTGTGAACTGCGAGGTCGCGGGCAACATAGGTCCGCCGGTGCTGGCGGCGGCAATGGCGGGAACGCCCGCCGTCTGGGCGCTGGAGCTATCGAGCTATCAGCTGGAAACCACGTGGTCGCTGCGTCCAGAGGCAGCGGGATTGCTCAACATCACCGACGACCACCTGGATCGCTACCCGGGGCTGGGCGCGTACGCGCGCGCCAAGGCGCGCATATTCGAGGGTGCGGCGACACAGGTCTTGAATCGGCACGATTCCTTGGCGCTCGCCATGGCGCGGCCGGGGGTGCGCACCATCACCTTCGGCCTCGACAGTCCGCCCTCGGCGCAGGATTTCGGCGTGGTGGACGGCGTACTGCATCGCGGTACGCTGGCGCTGATACCCGCATCGAGGCTTCGGATCCGCGGCGGGCACAACGTCGCCAATGCGCTCGCGGCATGCGCGCTCGCGAGCGTGGCGGCACCGCTTGAAGCGCTGGCCGCGGGCCTGGCGAGCTTCGCCGGCCTGCCGCATCGCGTCGAGCTCGTGGCGACGCGCCGCGGCGTCGAGTGGTACGACGATTCGAAGGGCACCAATGTGGGCGCGACGGTCGCCGCTTTGAACGGGCTGGCGAAGCCGACGATCCTGATCGTCGGCGGCGAAGGCAAAGGACAGAAGTTCGCGCCGCTGCGAGCTGCGGTGGAGCGTTTTTGCCGGATAAGCCTGCTTATCGGGCGGGACGCACCGCTCATCGAAAAAGCGCTCGCCGGCCTGCCGACCGCGCGCTGCGCCTCGCTGGAGGCCGCGGTGGAGCAAGCGACGCGCCATGCCGCGCCGGGCGACGCAGTGCTGCTCTCGCCGGCATGCGCGAGCTTCGACATGTTCCGTGACTACAAGCATCGCGGCGAAGCGTTTGTCGCGGCTGTGAAGGCTCTGCCCGAATGAGTCGCACCTACGTTTTCGCGCGCAACGCGCCGGGCGCGGAGTACGACCGCTCGCTCGCATGGGCCGCGCTGCTGCTCGCGGCCACAGGGCTGGTTATGGTGTATTCGGCCTCCATCGCGACAGCCGAGGCAAGCCGCTATACCGGGAACAACGCCGGTTGGTACCTCGCCCGCCACGGCGTTTACCTCGGCGCCGCTATGGCTGCGGCCATAGCCGTATTCCTCGCACCGGTGCGTTTCTGGCAAATCGCCGCACCCTGGGTGTTCGGCGGCTGCGTCGTGCTGCTGGTACTTGTCCTCGTGCCGGGCATCGGCCGCGAAGTGAATGGCGCGCGCCGCTGGCTGGACGTCCCGATGGCGAGTCTGCAGCCCTCCGAGGCAATGAAACTCGCGGCGGTGCTCTATGCCGCCGATTACACCGTACGCAAGCACGCGGTCATGAAGAGTTTCAAGAAGGGCCTGCTTCCCATGCTGGCCGTCATGCTGCTCGTGTCCTGGCTGCTGCTGCGCGAGCCGGATTTCGGCGCTTTCGTTGTCATAGCCGTGACCTCGTTCGGCATTCTGTTCCTCGGCGGCATGAACGGCCGGCACTTCGCGGCACTGCTGGGCATGCTGAGCCTCGGATTCGCGCTGCTGGTGCTGTCTTCGCCATACCGGATGCAGCGCATCTTTGGGTTCATGGATCCCTGGGCCGACGCCTTCGGCCGGGGCTATCAACTGTCGCATTCCTTGATCGCGTTCGGCCGGGGCGAGTGGCTGGGGGTGGGCCTCGGGGCGAGCGTCGAGAAGCTGTTCTATCTGCCCGAGGCGCATACCGACTTCCTGCTCGCCGTGATCGCCGAGGAGCTCGGTTTCATGGGCGTCGCGCTGGTCATCGGCTGCTTCGTATGGATTGTCGCCCGCGCGTTCGCCATCGGCCGCCAGGCCACGCAGCACGAGCGCCATTTCGCGGCGCTGGCGGCGCAGGGCATCGGCATGTGGATTGGGTTCCAGGCGCTGGTCAACATGGGGGTCAACATGGGCCTGTTGCCCACCAAGGGCCTCACCCTCCCGCTCATGAGCTACGGCGGATCTGGCCTGGTGGTGAATTTCGTGGCGCTCGCCATCCTCCTGCGCATCGATTGGGAGAACCGGCAGCTCACCAGAGGGCTGCACGCGTGAAGACCATCCTCATCATGGCAGGCGGGACCGGCGGTCACATCTTCCCGGGGCTCGCAGTGGCCGAGGAGATGCGCGCAGCGGGCTGGGACGTCGTCTGGATGGGCGCGCGAGGCGGGATGGAGGAGCGCCTGGTGCCGCCGCGCGGCCACAAAACCGCATGGATACGCGCGCGCGCGGCGCGCGGCAAGGGGCTGCTTCAGAAGCTGCTCCTGCCCGCGAACCTGCTGCTGTCGTTCTGGGAGAGCGCACGCCACCTGCGCCGCATCCGCCCCGACGTGGTCCTGGGGCTGGGCGGCTATGTCGCCTTCCCGGGCGGCATGATGGCTTCGCTGCTTAACCGGCCGCTGGCCCTGCACGAGCAGAATGCGGTCGCCGGTCTGGCAAACCGCGTGCTGGCAACGGTCAGCGACAAGGTGATGGTGGCCTTTCCTGGGGCGCTGAAGAACGCGGAGTGGACCGGCAACCCGGTGCGTGCCGAGATCGCGTCGATGGCCGCTCCCGATGAGCGCTTCCTGGGAAGGACCGGGCCGCTGCGTATCCTGGTGGTGGGCGGCAGCCTGGGCGCCCAGGCGCTGAACGAGGCGATGCCCAAGGCCATGGCGTTGCTGAAGGACAAGCCGCTCGTCGTGCACCAGTCCGGCGAGAAGCACCTCGAAGCATTGCGCGGCAATTACGCGCAAGCGGGGGTACAGGGCGAGCTGGTGGCCTTCATCGACGACATGGCGCGGCGCTATGCCGAGGCGGACCTGGTCATCTGCCGCGCGGGCGCCGTGACCGTCGCCGAGCTTTGCGCCGGCGGCATGGCGAGCATCCTGGTTCCTTTCCCATTCGCGGTGGACGACCACCAGACGGCCAACGGGCGCTTCCTGGCCGATGCGGGCGCCGCGGTCCTGGTGGCGCAAACGCAGCTGACCGCCGAGAAGCTCGCCGCACTGATCGCATCGCTGGATCGGCCGCGGCTGCTCGACATGGCGCGCAAGGCGCGCGCCTTGGGCAAGCCCGACGCGGCGCGCCTCGTGGCCCGGCGCTGCATGGAGCTGTCGCAATGAAGCACAAGGTGCGCCGCATCCACTTCGTCGGCGTCGGCGGCGCAGGCATGAGCGGCATCGCAGAAGTGCTGGTGAACCTGGGCTATCAGGTCAGCGGCTCGGATCTGGCCGAGAACGCCGCGACCAGGCGGCTCGCCGGCCTGGGTGCGCAGGTCTTCCTCAAGCACAACGCCCATCAGGTGCAAGGCGCCGATGCCGTGGTCGTGTCCACCGCCGTCCAACCCGACAACGCGGAGGTAATGGCGGCGCGCGAGCAGCGCATCCCAGTAGTGCCGCGGGCCCTGATGCTGGCCGAGCTAATGCGCCTGAAGCAGGGCGTCGCCATTGCCGGAACCCACGGCAAGACCACCACCACCAGCCTGGTGGCAAGTGTGCTCGCCGAAGGCGGGCTGGATCCTACGTTCGTGATCGGCGGCCGCCTGATCGCCGCCGGCTCGAACGCGCGGCTGGGTGCCGGGGATTTCATCGTGGTGGAGGCGGACGAGTCCGACGCCTCGTTCCTGCACCTGCAGCCGGTCATGGCCGTGGTCACCAACATCGACGCCGACCACATGAGCACCTACGGCCACGATTTCGAGAAGCTGAAGCAGGCATTTGTGCAGTTCCTGCAGAACCTGCCTTTCTACGGCAGCGCAATCTTGTGCACGGACGACTCCAGCGTGCGGGACATCGTGGCGGCGGTGGCCAAGCCGGTCATCACCTACGGCACCGGCCGGGATGCGCTCGTGCGTGCAGAGGCGGTGCGCCACGACGGCGGCCGCATGCGCTTTCGCGCGCGCCGGGAGAACGCCGCGCCGCTCGACGTGACTCTCAATCTGCCCGGTCAGCACAACGTCCTCAACGCGCTCGCCGCGATCGCGGTTGCCACGGAGCTGGGCGTGCAGGACGATGCGATCCTCAAGGCACTGGCGGAGTTTCACGGTGTCGGCAGGCGCTTCCAGCGCTACGGTGATATCGCGCTCGCCGGCGGCGGGCGGTTCACGCTGGTCGACGACTACGGCCACCATCCGGCGGAAATGGCGGCCACGCTGGAAGCGGCGCGCGGCGCCTTCGCCGGGCGGCGCATCGTGCTCGCCTTCCAGCCGCATCGCTACTCCCGCACCCGGGATCTGTTCGAAGACTTCGTGAAGGTGCTGTCGACGGCCGACGCGCTGCTTCTGGCCGAGGTTTATGCCGCCGGCGAAGCACCCATCGTCGCCGCAGACGGTCGCTCCCTTGCGCGCGCCGTGCGCGTGGCCGGCTCGGTGGAGCCGGTCTTCGTCGAGGACATCGCCGAGATGCCGGACGCCATCCGCCGCGTCGCGCTGGACCGCGACGTGGTGCTAACCATGGGGGCGGGCTCGATCGGCAACGTGCCTGCGCAGCTCATATGAATATGGCCGATAGCCTGCATGTCAGGGAACCCATGGCGCAGCACGTGAGCTGGCGCGCCGGCGGGCACGCGGACCGGGCCTACGCACCGCGTGATGCGGCGGAGCTGAGCGCTTTCCTGCGCTCGCTTCCGCAGGACGAGCCGATGCTGTTCGTCGGCCTGGGCTCCAACCTGCTGGTGCGTGACGGCGGCTTCCGCGGCACGGTGATCCTGATGCACCAGGCGAAGCTCGCCCCGGAAATGCGCGCGGGGCTCATCTACGCGCCAGCCGGCGTGGCGAGCCCCAAGGTGGCGCGCTTTGCCGCGCTCAATCACCTCTCGGGAGCCGAATTCATGGCGGGCATCCCGGGAACCGTGGGCGGGGCGCTTGCCATGAATGCCGGCTGCTACGGCAGCGAAACCTGGGACATCGTGACGCGTGCCGTCACTATCGATCGCAGCGGCGAACTGCGCGAAAGGTCGAGAAGCGACTTCGACATTGCCTACCGCCATTGCCGCCTGCCCGCGGAAGAATGGTTCCTGGCGGCGTACTTCGCGCTTCCGCCGGGCGACGGCGAGGCCTCGCGCAGGCGCATCAAGGAATTTCTCGCCGTGCGCATCGCCACTCAGCCGCTGCAGCTGCCCAACGCCGGCAGCGTGTTCCGCAACCCGCCGGGCGATCACGCCGCCCGGCTCATCGAGGCGTGCGGGCTGAAAGGGCTGCAGCGCGGCGGCGCCCGCGTCTCCGAGAAACACGCCAACTTCATCGTCAATCCGCAAGGCGCGGCGCGCGCCGCGGACATCGAGTGGCTGATTCTCGAGGTGAAGAGGATCGTCGCCGAAGAGACCGGCGTGCAGCTGGTGCCTGAGGTGCGCATCGTGGGGGAGCCGGCATGAATTTCGGCAAGGTTGCGGTGCTCTTGGGCGGCAAGTCCGCAGAGCGCGAAGTATCGCTCAAGAGCGGCGCCATGGTGCTGAAAGCCTTGCGCAGCCGCGGCATTGCCGCGCATGCCTTCGACCCGGCGCAGCGCAGCCTCGAAGACCTGGTGAAGGAGAAATACGCGCGCGCCTTCATCGCGCTGCATGGGCGCTTTGGGGAAGACGGCACCGTGCAGGGCATCCTAGAGTGGCTCGGCATCCCTTATACCGGCAGCGGTGTCCTCGCCTCCGCATTGGCGATGGACAAGCTGCGCACCAAGCGGCTCTGGGCCGCCGAGAAGCTGCCCACGCCGGCCTACGCGCTGCTGGGCGAGGCGACCAACTTCCGCATAACGGCGCGCACGCTGGGGGTGCCGCTGATGGTCAAGCCGGCGAGCGAGGGCTCCTCCATCGGCATGTCCAAGGTGCGCGCCGCCGCGAACCTGGAAGAAGCCTACCGCCTGGCGGCGAACTATGACCGGTTAGTCATAGCGGAGCAATTCGTCGATGGCATCGAGCTTACCGGCGCGATCGTGGGTGAGCGGGCGCTGCCGCTCATCAAGCTCGAGACGCCGCGCGAGTTCTATGACTACGAGGCAAAGTACCTGGCGGACGATACCCGCTACATCGTCCCTTGCGGCCTGCCGCCGAAGAAGGAACAGGAGCTCCAGGAACTGTGCCTCGCCGCCTTCCGTTCCCTGGGGTGCAGCGGCTGGGGACGAGTGGACCTCATGCTGAACAAGCGCGGCCGGCCGTACCTGCTCGAGGTCAATACTTCCCCGGGCATGACCGACCACTCCCTAGTGCCCATGGCGGCGCGTGCGGTGGGGCTGTCCTACGAAGATCTGTGCGTGACGATCCTGGAAAGCGCGCATGTGGGATAACCCGCGCACCCTCAACATGGCAGCCGGCGTCCTGGTGGGCATGGCGGCGCTTGCGTTCGCGATCGCCGGGGCGGTACTAGTCGTCAAGTCTTCCTCGTTCCCCGTCAGGCAGGTCGTGCTCACGCACAGCTTGCAGAAAACCACCAAGGGCGAGATCGAAACGGCAACGCAGGGCCGCATCGGGGGGAATTTCTTCGCCGTCACGCCGGCCGAACTGCGTGCCGCGCTCGAGCAGCTGCCATGGGTGCGCCGCGCATCCGTGCGCCGCGTCTGGCCCGATCGCCTGGAAGTGACGCTGGAGGAGCACGTGGCGCTCGCGCGGTGGGGCGAGGATGCGCTGATCAATAGTTACGGAGAGCGCTTTTACGCCGCCACGGACGCCGTGCTTCCCCGGCTTTTCGGACCGACCGGCGCCGAGCACGAGGTGGCGCGACGCTATGCGCGATTCTCGGAGCTGGTGGCGCCGCTCGGCGCGCTGGAGCGCATTGTGCTCACCCCGCGCTATGCCTGGCAGCTGCGCCTATCCAGCGGGCTGCACATCATGCTTGGCCGGGACGCCGACGCGGCGGAAACCCGCCTGCGCAAGTTCATCGAGATCTACGCCGCCACCCTCGGGCGCGCCGCGCGCAAGCACGAGTACGTCGACTTGCGTTATCCCAACGGCTTCGCCCTGCGCGTGCCGGAACTCAGCGGCTGAGCGATGGCCAGGGAGAACAAAGACCTCATCGTGGCACTCGACATCGGAACCTCCAAGGTCGCCTGCCTGGTGGCCGAGCTGCGCCCCGATGGCTCGCTCGAGATCCTGGGCATGGGCGGGCACGAGTCCAAGGGCCTGAAAAAAGGCGTGGTCGTGAATATCGAGGCAACCGTATCCGCCATCCAGCGCGCGCTCGAGGAAGCGGAGCTCATGGCCGATTGCAAGATCGGATCCGCCTTCGTCGGCATCGCCGGCAGCCACATCCGCAGCTTCAACTCAACCGGGATGGTGGCGATCAAGGATCGTGAGGTGAGTGGGCTGGATGTGGATCGGGCGATCGATACCGCGCGCGCGGTGAACATTCCCACGGACCAGCAGATCCTGCACGTGCTGCGCCAGGAGTTCATCATCGACGGCCAGGAGGACGTGCGCGAGCCGATCGGGATGTCGGGAGTGCGCCTCGAGGTAAAGGTGCACATCGTCACTGGGGCGGTATCGGCGGCGCAGAACATAATCAAGTGCGTGCGCCGTTGCGGCCTCGAGGTCAATGATCTCATCCTGCAACCGCTCGCGTCCTCTCGAGCGGTGCTTTCTGAGGACGAAAAGGATCTTGGCGTGTGCCTGCTGGACATCGGCGGGGGCACCACCGACATCGCGATTTTCACGCATGGCGCCATCCGGCACACCGCGGTGATTCCCATCGCCGGTGACCAGATCACCAACGACATCGCCATGGCGTTGCGCACGCCCACCGCGGACGCCGAGTCGATCAAGACCCGCCATGGCGTGGCGCTGCGGCAGCTCGCCGACCCCAATCAGAT
>DATACE010000318.1:0-8693 GCA_036259215.1 Burkholderiales bacterium
GCTCCACCGCGGCGCAGGCGGGCAACCTGGAAAGCTGGCTGCAGCACGCATTCGGGCTCGCGGGGCGCCCGTTCGCCGCCGGGGCGCTTACCGTGCTCGCCGCGGACGGTGAGCCCGCCGGTGATTGCTGGGTGCGCGCCGACCCGGTGCACCTGAGGCTCGCACGCGACCGGCTGATCGTGGTCCCCGATGCCGCCTTCGCTCTTGCGCGCGAGGAGGCGGATGCGCTGGTGGAGGCGCTGAACCGCCACTTCGGCGGCGCGCTGGCCTTGCGCGTGATCGACGCGCGGCACTGGTGCGCGCGCCTGGAGGAAGACCTGGCGCTGGAGGCGCCCAGCGCGCTCGAATGTGCGGGACGCGACGTAGACCTGACCGCCCGCATCGGCGGGGAGGCCGGCAAGCGCTGGAGCCGCGCGCTGAACGAGGCTCAGATGCTGCTGCATTCGCATCCGGTCAACCAGGCGCGCGAGGCGCGCGGCGACCCCCCGGTCAACAGCCTGTGGCTGTGGGGCGCTGGGCGCATGCCGCGCGAGGCGAAGAGCGGCTGGGAGTCGGTGAGCGCCGCCGACCCGCTGCCCCTGGGCCTCGCCAGGGCCGCCGGCGCCCAGCCGCGCGCGCTGCCGCTTTCGGCGCAGGAGTGGCTCGCACGCGCGCCGCAGGAGGGCCGGCACCTCGTGGTGCTCGAGGCGCTGCGCGCGCCGCTCGCCCTGGCCCAGGAGGCCGAGTACCGGGAATGCATCGACTTGCTGGAGAAGCGCTGGTTCGCGCCGCTGCTCGCCGCCCTGCGCACCGGTCGAGCCGGGATGGTCACGGTGCACGTGCCCGACGCCGGCGCCTCGTTCGAGGCGGCCCGCGGCGACCTGCGGCGCTTCTGGCGCCGGCGCCGGCCCCTGGAGCGCTACGCGTGAAAATCATCGATCGCGCCTACGCGGAATCCGACCGCCGCACGCTGATGGAAGCGGGCCTGCATCCGGTGCTCGCGCGCATCTATGCGGCGCGGCGCATCCGCTCGGCCGGGGAGCTGGCGTACGAGAGCGCGAGCCTGGTGCCTCCGCAGCTCCTGAAAAACGCGGACGAGGCGGCGAGGCTGCTGGCGGATGCGATCGAGCGCAGGAAGCGCCTGCTGATCGTCGCCGACTACGACGCCGACGGCGCCACGGCGTGCGCCGTGGGGGTGCGCGCCCTGCGCCAGTTCGGCGCCATCGTGGATTACCTGGTGCCCGACCGCTTCAAGCTCGGCTACGGCCTGTCCCCGGAGCTGGTCGAGCTTGCCGCGCAGAAAAAGCCCGACCTGATCATCACGGTGGACAACGGCATCGCCAGCGTGGAAGGCGTCGCGCGCGCCAATGCGCTGGGCATCGCCACGCTCATCACCGACCACCACCTGCCCGGCGATGAGCTGCCGGCCGCGGCGTGCATCGTCAATCCGAACCAGCCGGGATGCGCATTTCCCTCCAAGGCGCTCGCCGGCGTCGGGGTTATGTTTTATGTGATGCTGGCCCTGCGCAGCGAACTCCGGCAAAGAAGGCTTTTGGGAGAGAAAGAACCCAATCTTGGCTCGTTGACGGATTTGGTGGCGCTGGGCACCATCGCCGACGTCGTGCCGCTAGACGCGAACAACCGCAACCTGGTGTCGCAGGGGCTCAAGCGCCTGCGCGCCGGGCGCGGACAGCCGGGCGTCATGGCGCTGCTGCGCGCTGCGGGGCGGCGCCTCGAGGAAGCGTCGAGCTTCGAACTGGGCTTTGTCGCCGGACCGCGCCTCAACGCGGCCGGCCGCCTCGCCGACATGAGCGTCGGCATCGAGTGCCTGATCACTGATGACGAGGCGCGCGCCGCCAACCTCGCGCAGCAGCTCGACCGCCTCAATTCCGAGCGCCGCGGCATTGAAGCCGCCATGCTGCAGCAGGCGCTCGACATTCTGAAAGACCTTCCCGCGGGCCATTGCACCTTCTTCGACCCCGGCTGGCATCAGGGCGTGGTCGGCATCCTCGCCTCGCGGGTCAAGGACCGCGTGCACCGCCCCGTGATCTGCTTCGCGCGCGGCGAAGAAGGCGCCCGCCCGGTACTGCGCGGCTCCGGCCGCTCGATCCCCGGGCTGCACTTGCGCGATTGCCTCGATCTCGTGTCCAAGCGTGCCCCCGGGCTGATCGCGCGCTTCGGCGGGCATGCCATGGCCGCGGGCCTGACCATCGCGCAGGCCGACTACGCGCGCTTCGCCGAAGCCTTCGACGCCGCGGTGGACGAGCTGCTGCCGGCGGAGGCGCGGCTGCGCACGGTGGAAACCGACGGCGCGCTCGATCACGCGCACTGCACGCTGGAAGTCGCGCGCATGCTCGACGGCGAGATCTGGGGTCAGGGTTTTCCGCAGCCGGTGTTCTGCGATAATTTCGCGGTGGAGAGCCAGCGCGTGGTCGGCGAGCGCCACCTCAAGCTGCGGCTGCTAAAGGAAGGCCGGCGCTACGATGCGATGCGCTTCGGCGCGCTGGAGCCGCTGCCCGCGAAAGTGCGCGCCGCCTACCGCCTGGCCGTGAACGAGTTCAACGGCCTGAAGAGCGTGCAGCTCACCGTGGAGCACTTTGAATGAACCGGGTATTCGCTTTTCTCTTGCTGTGCTTCGTCCCCCTTTCGACCGGCGCGCAAGATCTGCAGCCGACCAAGGACGCCGGGCCGTATGTGCCCTCGCCGCAGAGCGTGGTCGCCGACATGCTGCGCTACGCCGACGTGGGGCCGGACGACTTCCTCATCGACCTGGGCTCGGGTGACGGGCGCATCGTGTTGACCGCGGCCAAGGTATTCGGCGCCCGCGGCTTCGGCGTCGAGATCAAGGATCACCTGGTGAAGCAGGCCAACGAGGCGGCGCACAAGGAAGGCATCGCCGACCGCGCGAAGTTCCTGAAGCAGGACCTGTTCAAGACCGACGTGTCGCAGGCCACGGTGATCACGATGTACCTCCTGCCCGATACGGTGAACCTGCTCAAGGACAAGTTCCTCCAGGAGCTGCGGCCCGGCACGCGCATCGTGTCGCACGACTACCCGCTGACCGGCTGGATCCCCGAGAAATACCTGCAGATGGACCTCGAGGACAAGGTGCAGATCAGCGGCGTGACCACCACGCTGATCTACCTCTATGTGGTGCCCGCCAAGGTCGAGGGCCGCTGGAGTGCGAAGATGCCCTCGGCGGTGAGCCGCCAGCCGGCCACCCTGCAACTGCGCCAGGAGCTCACCCGCGTGTCCGGCAGCGTGCGCCTGGACGGCAAGGACGTGCCCCTGGAGGAATTCAAGCTGCGCGGCGACAAGATCAGCTTCCGGCTTTCGGGGCGGCGCGGCGAGTTCACCGGACAGGTGCGCGGCACAAGCATCGAGGGCGAAGTGGTGAACGGGCGCGCCCGCGAGACCTGGAGCGCCACGCTGGGCGGATGAAGCTGGCCGTCGTCATCCGCGGCACGAAGTTCCACATCGAGCTTCTGGATACGCCTACGGCGAGGGCGCTGCTCGCGGCGGCACCGTTCGAGTCGCGCGCGCAGATTTGGGGCGAGGAGGTGTACTTCAGCACCCCGGTGAGCGCGCCGCTCGAGAAAGACGCGCGTCAGGTGGTGGAGCCCGGCACGGTGTGCTTCTGGACCGAGGGCAGCGCCATCGCCCTGCCTTTCGGCCGCACGCCCCTCTCCACCGACGAGCGGCCCAAGCTCGCCAGCCGCTGCAACGTCCTCGGGAACATCGTCGGGGATCCAAAGAGGCTCGCCGCGGCCAGGTCGGGGGACCTCGTGAAGGTAGAGGCCGGCTAATGGACAGGAAGCGCGTCAACTCCTCGAAGCTGCGCTCGGTCGGCTACGACGAGAATAGCCGCACGCTCGAGGTGGAGATGTCCAACGGCCAGGTGTTCCAGTATGCGGGCGTCTATCCGGAGGTGTATCGCCGCTTCATGGCGGCGCCGAATCCGACGACGTTCTTCGACGACAAAATCGCCGAGGAATACTCCGCGAAGCGCGTTTGATGGCGGTAAACTAGCGGCCAATAAAGCATCAAGGGAGGCCGCATGCTGCGGCGGTGTTTCGTCCTCGTTCTCCTGCTCGCGCTGCAGGCGGGTCTTGCGCATGCCGCCGCGCCGGCGCCGGCGCTGGAACAGCTCACCAGCGCCGAAGCGGGCAGCCTGCGCAGCATCGCGGGCTGGCTCAGGCAAAGCGGCAAGGAAGGCTTCGTCGGCGCGGACGTCGCCGACACCATGGGCATCCCGCGCGAGCAAAGCGAGGACTTGCTGGAGGCGCGCCAGCGCGGCTTCAAGACCGAAGAGGTGCTGCGCATCGCGCAGATTTCGGCGGACGGCAAGCGTGACTTCATCCTTTTCATGGTGCAGCGCCCCGACGACCAGGTGTACTTCTATCTCTCTTCGGTGCGCGAGGGGCTGAAAAAGGCGTTCGTGTCCATCCCCAGCCGCAACCTGGTGATGCCGCTGGACCGCCTGGACGCGGAGCTGCGCTTTCGCCATGAAGTGCGCTACTGGGGCGAACGGATAGAGAGCCCGTAATGGAAGCCGAACGCATCAACCAGATCGCCTCTTCGCTTGCCGACCTGCATCACCGGTCGGCCGAGCTGCGGAGGTATCTTTGACCTCGCCGGCAAGCAGCAGCGCCTGGCGCAGGTAGAGCAGCTCCTCGGCGATCCGCAGGTCTGGAGCGACCCGCAGCGCGCGCAGGAGCTGGGCAAGGAGAAAAAAGCGCTCGAAGCCGTGGTCGGCACGCTCGGACGCGTTGGCGGCGGGCTGGCGGACGCCCAGGAGCTGTTCGAGCTGGCGCGCGCCGAGGCCGACGATGCCACCGTGCTCGGCGTGGCCTCCGACCTGGAAAAGCTCGAAAAGGAAGTGGCGGGCCTGGAGTTCCGCCGAATGTTCTCCAATCCGCTGGACCCGAACAACTGCTTCGTCGACGTCCAGGCCGGCTCGGGCGGCACCGAGGCGCAGGACTGGGCCGCGATGCTCGAGCGCATGTACCTCAGGTATTGCGATCGCAAGGGATTTTCCGCCGAGGTGCTCGAGCACACCCCGGGCGAGGTGGCCGGCATCAAGAGCGCCACGCTGAAAGTCACCGGCGAGTACGCCTACGGCCACTTGCGAACCGAGGTCGGCGTGCACCGCCTGGTGCGCAAGAGCCCGTTCGACTCGAATGCCCGGCGCCACACGTCGTTCGCCAGCGTGTTCGTCTACCCGGAGATCGACGACACCATCGAGGTAGACATCAACCCCGCGGACCTGCGCATCGACGTGTACCGCGCCTCGGGCGCCGGCGGCCAGCACGTCAACAAGACCGAGTCCGCGGTGCGCATCACCCACCTGCCCAGCGGCATCGTGGTGCAGAGCCAGAACGACCGCTCGCAGCACCGCAATCGCGCCGAGTGCCTGTCCATGCTCAAAGCGAAGCTCTACGAGCTCGAGGTGCGCAAGCGCCTGGCGGAGCAGAACAAGCTCGAGGCCGCCAAGACCGACATCGGCTGGGGCCACCAGATCCGCTCGTACGTGCTCGACCAGTCGCGCATCAAGGACCTGCGCACCGGCGTGGAGATCGGCAACACGCAGAAAGTGCTGGACGGCGATCTCGACGATTTCATCAGCGCCAGCCTCAAGCAGGGAGTCTAAGTGGAAGAAGACAACAAGCTGGTCGAGGAGCGGCGCGAGAAGCTGAAGGCGTTGCGCGCGGCGGGCAAGGCCTATCCGAACGATTTCCGCAGGAAGGACCTTGCCGCTTCTTTGCAGGAATCCTTCTCCGGGAGGACGAAAGAGGAGCTGGAAGGCACGAAAGCGCCCGCCCGCGTCGCCGGCCGCATGGTGCTCAAGCGCGTGATGGGCAAGGCGAGCTTCGCCACGCTGCAGGACGGCAGCGGCCGCATCCAGGTCTATATCACCAGTGACCTGCCGGGCTACGAGGACTTCAAGCACTGGGACCTGGGCGACATCGTGGGCGTCGAGGGCCATGTCTTCAAGACGATGAAGGGCGAGCTCACGGTGCATGCGCACGCCATCCGCCTGCTGGCCAAGGCGCTGCGCCCCCTGCCCGAGAAGTTCCACGGCCTCACCGACCACGAGCAGCGCTACCGCCAGCGCTACGTCGACCTGATCGTCAATCCCCAGGTCCGCGACGTGTTCCTACGGCGCTCGCAGATCATCGACTCCTTGAGAACCCTGCTGCGCGCCGAGGGCTACCTCGAGGTGGAGACGCCAATGATGCAGCCGATCCCCGGCGGCGCGGCGGCGCGGCCTTTCAGGACGCACCACAACGCGCTCGACATGGAGCTGTACCTGCGCATCGCGCCCGAGCTCTATCTCAAGCGCCTGGTGGTGGGCGGCATCGAGCGCGTGTTCGAGATCAACCGCAACTTCAGGAACGAGGGCATCTCCACGCGCCACAATCCCGAGTTCACCATGCTGGAGTGGTACTGCGCGTACCAGGACTGGCAATACATGATGGACCTCACGGAGAAGCTGGTGCGCGCCGCGGCCGGCGTCGACGAGCTCCTGTATCAGGGACGCAGGATCGAGCTCGGCAAGCCATTTGCGCGCCTCGCCATCCCGGACGCCATCCGGCAGCAGGGCATCCAGGGCGACCTGCGCGAGCGCTCGTTTCTCTCGAAGGAGCTGGATCGCCTGAAGGTGGAGCATGGCAAGCACCAGGGCTGGGGCGCGCTGCAGCTGATGCTGTTCGAGGCGCTCGCGGAAAAGCACCTGATCCAGCCGACCTTCGTCACCGATTTCCCGGCGGAAGTATCGCCGCTAGCGCGGCGCCGGGATGCCGATCCGGAGCTCACCGACCGCTTCGAGCTGTTCATCGACGCGAAGGAGGTCGCCAACGGCTTTTCCGAGCTGAACGACCCCGAGGACCAGGCCGCGCGCTTCCTCGACCAGGCCAAAGCCAAGGAAGCCGGAGACCAGGAAGCGATGTACTACGACGCCGACTACATTCGCGCGCTCGAATACGGCTTGCCGCCTACCGCCGGCGCCGGCCTGGGCGTAGACCGCCTGGTGATGCTCCTGACCGACAGCCCGAGCATCCGTGACGTAATTCTCTTCCCGCACATGCGGCCCGAAGGACAGTAAGCTATTCTTGCCGCTGTAGGGGCAACACGCAGTGGAGGTCAATAATGATTCGCAACAACTACATTGGTAGTGCGGCAGTGGCAGCGGCGCTCGTGCTCGGCGGCTGCGTATCGCAGGAAACCTTCGAGAAAGCCCAAGGAGAGAAGGCGCAGGAAATCAGCGCACTGCAGAGCGAGCGTGCGGCGCTGGAGCGGCAGCTCCAGGAACTGGAGCGGCAGAAGACGTCGCTCGAGCAGCAGAAGACTGCGCTGGAGCAGCACAAGACTTCCCTCGAAAGCGACCGGGCCGCGCTCGAACGACAGCAGGCGCAGCTGCGGGCGCAGAACGAGGCGCTCGAGCAGCAGAAGCAGCAGCTGCTCAGCGCGAGCAAGCAGTCGCAATCGCAGTACGACAAGCTGGTCGGCGACCTCAACCAGGAGGTGCAGAAGGGCCAACTGCAGGTACGGCGCTACAAGGACATGCTGACGGTCGACGTGGCCGAGCAGCTATTCTTCGATTCCGGCCGGGCGACGCTCAAGGAGACCGGCAAGGAAGTGCTGCAGAAGGTCGCCGACGCGGTGAAGTCCTACGACGACAAGGCGATCCGCGTGGTCGGCCATACCGACAACGTGCCGATCACCAAGGGGCTGCAGAAGGTGTTCCCGTCGAACTGGGAGCTATCGGTGGCGCGCGCCACCACCGTGGTGCGCTTCCTGCAGGACGCGGGCATCGAGCCCGAGCGCCTGCTCGCCACCGGCCGCGCCGAATACGCGCCGGTCGCGCCCAACGATACGCCGGAAGGCCGCCAGAAGAACCGGCGCATCGAGATCACTTTGATCGACCGCAACCTGCTGCAGGAGGCTCCCAAGTAACAGGCCGTTACAACCGGTTACGGCAGCCCGCACGCGGGCTGCCTAACCTCGGCGTTGTGGCAATAGGAAAGGAGCACAACGCCATGCAAAACACCAACACCCGCCTTCACCCGCTGCTCACTGCGGCGGCAATTTCCGTCACCGTATTCTCGGCCGTCGGCGTCGCCTCGCTGACCGGCCTGCTGCCGGAGTCCATGGGGTCTCAGAAAGAGGAAATCATCCAGCAGGTCGAACCGGCGATCGAGCCCGCGATGTCCCAGCCGCCCGCGCAGCCTGCGGCAAAGCCGGTGAAGAAGCCTGTCGCCAAGGTTGACAAACCTCGTCCGGCCGAGCCGGTGGTGTATAGGGAGATCGCCGAAGCGCCCAAACCCGTAGTGCAAGCATTGAACCTTGCCACCGTTCAGGCGGTGCGCGAGGTGAAGCAGCCGGGCGAGCACACGGCGGCCGGGCCCATCGCGGGCGGCGTCGCGGGCGCGGTGATCGGCAGCCAGATCGGCGGCGGCAACGGCAAGAAAGTAATGACGGTGCTCGGTGCGCTCGGCGGCGCGATGGCCGGCAAGCACATCGAAAAGCAGGCGCGCGCCACCAGCCGCTGGGAGATCGACGTGCGCCACGATAGCGGCCTGCACGAGACCGTGCTGAGCGACGTGGCGCCGCCTTATGGCGCGGGCTCCCGGGTGCGAGTCATCGACGGCCGGCTGCAGCCCGCCTAGATCCGCAGGGCTATCAAGCCGGCAAGGACCGCGCCGGTGGCGAGC